>CAMNHG010000023.1 GCA_946539105.1 uncultured Clostridia bacterium
CTGAGCTTTTTGCGCTTGATGACCTTAAGGCGGCTAAACTCCTCCCTATCCTTTTCGTCAAGGGCGTCGGTGATAAACTTGACGGTCTCCTCAAACCGCGGAATCATAATATTCTTAAGCGCGTTGGCACGCTTTTGAGTTTTCTTGATTGACACGGCAAGACGGTAAACGCTGTTTTCTATCTCGGCAAGCTCTACCGTTAGGTTTTTAACCTTGGTAAAGAGGATAAAGGTCTTGTCTACTGCGGAGTTTGTGCTTCTCGCGCCGTAGTGCAGGAAGTTGTGAACCTCGCTTTCATCCATTGTGAGAATCGGAATCTCAACCCCCATTACGCTTCTGGAGTCAAGGTGAAGTCCGTCCTCAACAGGCACGGCGTTCGATATATCCTCGCAAAAGCCGTTTGTGATGTTGGCGGTCTGGAGTGCTTTATACGCTTCCTCGTACGCGCCGTCAATCTCGGACTGGAGCTTGTTTGCGTGGTCAATAAGCGTCATCATCTCGCGAATTAAAATATTGCGCTTGCGGTCGAGAAGCTCATAGCCGTTTTTGGCAAGAGCAAGCGACTTTTTGGTATTCATCAGGTTGCCCTTGGTGGGCACTGCCTGTACAGCCATGATTACACCCCTTAACCTTTATAATATACGTCAAGCACCGCGTCGTCTACACGGTCAAGCTCGGCTCTGGGCAGGGTTGAAAGAAGTTCCCAGCCGAGATCAAGGCTCTGCTCAATGCTGCGGTTTTCGGTAAAGCCCTGGTTTACAAACTTCGCCTCGAACAGCTTGCCAAACTCAATGTACTTTTTATCAATCGGCGAAAGCTCCTCCTCACCGATAACCGAGGCAAGTGCTCTGGCGTCGATTACCTTAGCGTAGGAAGCAAACAGCTGGTTTGCGAGCGGCTGGTGGTCGGCGCGTGTATAGCCCTCGCCTATGCCGTCCTTCATAAGTCGCGACAGCGACGGAAGTACGCTTACGGGCGGATAAAGTCCCTGTCCCTGAAGCGTTCTGTCAAGAACAATCTGTCCTTCGGTGATGTAGCCCGTGAGGTCGGGAATCGGATGGGTGATGTCGTCGTTCGGCATTGTCAGAATCGGAATCTGAGTTACCGAGCCGGGTCTGCCCTTAATCATTCCTGCCCTCTCGTACAGTGAAGCAAGGTCAGAGTATAGATAGCCGGGGTAGCCCTTTCTTCCGGGGATTTCGCCCTTTGAGGACGAAAACTCACGCAGAGCCTCGGCGTAAGAGGTCATATCCGTCATAATTACCAGGATGTGCATATCGAGCTCAAACGCGAGATATTCGGCGATTGTCAGCGCGCAGCGCGGCGTCAGCGTACGCTCGATAATCGGGTCGTTACTGAGGTTTAGCAGCATTACAACTCTTGACAAAACTCCGCTTTCCTCAAAGCTGCGGCGGAAGTACTCCGCAACGTCCTTTTGAACGCCCATTGCGGCGAAAACTACGCCGAAGTTGTTGCTATCCGCTCCGCTGATTTTCGCCTGGCGTACAATCTGCACCGCCAAGTCGTTGTGGGTCATACCGGAGCCTGAGAATATCGGCAGCTTTTGACCGCGGATAAGCGTCATAAGCGTGTCGATTGTCGAGATTCCGGTGTTGATGTAGTTTTTTGGATAAACACGCGACACCGGGTTAATCGGCGTGCCGTTGATGTTCGCCCTTTTTACCGGGAAAATGTCGCCGAGACCGTCAATCGGTCTGCCTGCGCCGTCAAGCACTCTGCCGAGAAGCTCAGGAGAAAGCGGCATTTCCATAGGGTGGCCTGTCAGGCGTGTTCTGGTGTTTTTAAGGCTGATTCGTCTTGTGCCCTCAAAAACCTGAACAACGATTTTTTCGCCCTCAATCTGCACCACGCGTCCCTGGCGTACGGTGCCGTTTTCGAGTTTAATATCTACAATTTCTTCGTTGGAAACGCCCTTTACGCCGTCCAAAACAATCAGCGAGCCGTTGATTTCTTTTACGCCTACATAATCTATAATCAAAGCGTTTCCTCCTTAGTGCAGTAATTCGCCGAGCTTGTCGTCGATTTCTTTAATATAATCGTCGAACATATCAAGACGGCTGTTGGGAATATCATACTTCATCTTGGTGAGCTTATCGAACAGACCAAGCTGAATGATTTTTGAGATTGGAATTTCGCGCGCGACAACCTCTTTTGCCTTTTCGTGAAGGTGCAGAATAACCTGCATCATCTTCTTTTGCTTTTCGAGCGGAACGTAGGTGTCCTCCGCGTGGAAGGCGTTTTGCTGTAAAAAGCCTACGCGGATTGCCCTTGCGGTCTCGATAACCAGCTTTTGGTCGTCGGGCAAAACGTCGGAGCCAATCAGCTTTACAATCTCCATAAGCGAGGCTTCCTCCTGAAGCAGCGCGCTTATGCGGTTGCGGTACTCTACAAATTCCTCGCCGAGGTTTTCCTTAAACCACGGGTCGAGGTCGTTAAAATATTCGCTGTAGCTGTCAATCCAGTTTATTGCCGGATAGTGACGTGCATACGCAAGCGACTTATCAAGTGCCCAGAATACTCGCGTAAAACGCTTGGTGTTCTGAGTTACAGGCTCCGAGAAGTCCGAGCCCTGCGGTGAAACCGCGCCGATAAGGGTAACGCTTCCCTCTCCTCCGCTCAGTACGTCCGCTCTGCCGCCGCGCTCATAGAACTCGGCAAGGCGCGAGGGCAAATACGCCGGGAAGCCTTCCTCGGCAGGCATTTCCTCAAGACGTCCGGAGATTTCGCGCAGAGCCTCTGCCCAACGTGAGGTAGAGTCAGCCATCATAGCGACGTGATAACCCATATCGCGGTAGTATTCCGCGAGGGTAATGCCTGTGTAGATTGAGGCTTCACGAGCCGCAACAGGCATATTCGAGGTGTTTGCGATAAGTGTGGTCCTGTCGGTCATAGGTCTGTTTGACTTAGGGTCTATCAGTTCTGAGAACTCGTCGAGAACCTGGCTCATCTCGTTGCCGCGCTCTCCGCAGCCTACGTAGATGATAATATCGGCGTCGCACCACTTTGCAAGCTGGTGCTGGTTCATTGTTTTTCCTGTGCCGAAGCCGCCCGGGATTGCCGCTGTGCCGCCCTTTGCAATCGGGAACAGCGTATCCATTACACGCTGACCGGTAATCAGCGGAATTGTCGGGGTGAGCCTTTCCTTTACAGGTCTCGCGGTTCTGATAGGCCACTGCTGGCAAAGCGTTAGCTCGTGCCTTTCGCCGAGGTCGTCCTCGATTACGGCTATGGTATCAAACAGCTTATATTCGCCGTCGGGCTTAACCTCTTTTACAACTCCCGACAAATCGGGGTGAAGCATAAGACGGTGCTCGATAATCGGCGTTTCGGGCAGGGTAGCGTAAATTTGACCGCCCTCGAGTTTATCTCCGGGCTTAACCTTCATTGTTACCGCCCAGAGCTTGTCGGGGTCGAGCGAGGATACCGACGCGCCTCTGCTGATAAACGCGCCTGACTGCTGTTCAATCGCCTTAAGCGGCCGCTCGATACCGTCAAAAATATTGTCAATGATGCCCGGGCCGAGAAGCACGTTCATAGGCGCGCCTGTACCCGTAACGGGGTCGCCGGGCTTTAGACCTGTTGTTTCCTCATACACCTGAATTGTGGTGAGCTTGTCGGTAATACCGATTATCTCGCCTACAAGGTTTTGCTCACCGACATGCACCATCTCCATCATCTCGAAGCTGTCGGTGTTTTTTACGGTTACAACAGGTCCGTTGATTCCGTAAATCACATTTTTGTTCATAATCATTCACTCTTTCAAATGCTTTAGAGTACGGAAAGCTCCGCGTTTTCAACAAACCACTCGCGCTGTAAATCCAGCTTGCTGTCAAGCGTTTCGTCGGCGATTATGCCCATACTTTCGCAGTAGGCTTTTATGCCTCCGATTTGGATTGTCTTGTCCGCTTTTACTTCCGATTCTTCGCTGAACAGGCTTTTGAACTGCTCCGCGTCGGCGATGTCGCGTTCATTAACGTAAATAACACAGTCATTTCCGTCAAACAGCTTGGCAATTTCCTTCGCGCTGTCACCCAGCTTTGCGCGGTAATCACCGGTCTGAGCATACGCTTTGAGCTTATCGGAAGCCAACTTAAAGACCTCCTCGGTCATCTGCGACCTTACAACATAAAGCTGTTTTTGCCCCTCCTGGGTTTTGGTGGCGAGCTTGGCGGTCTGGCGGTTGTGAACCTCGTTGAGCTTTTGCTTTTTGAGTGCCTCGCTGTCGCGCTTTGCCTTTTCCTCGGCTTCCTTAAGGCGTTCGGTTTTGAGCTGTTTTACCTCGCCCTCCATCGCCTTTTTTTGAGCGCCCGCGTACTTTTTTATCGCCTTTAAAAAGTTATCAGTTTTATTTTTCGGCATAAGTTTACCTCTTTACTTTCGTAATAACGCTTACAGCTTGACGCCGATTGCGTCCTGCACATACTTGGTAATGCTGTCCTTGGTTCTGCCGTTGCCGTGACGGTCGGGAATTTCGACAATCAGCGGTTTTTTTCGGTTTAGCTTTAGGTCATAAACGATATCAGGACAGAGTGAAACCAGCTTTTCGGTCATCAAAACTACCGCGATATCATCGCGTTCAATAGCCTTCATAAGCTCAGCTCTTACCTCGTCCTCCTCGTGGACAACCACACCCGGGATTCCGGCAAAACGCATACCCATTTTTGTGTCGACGTTATCACTGATTAAATAGAATTTCATTTATATCACTTAGCCAATCTTGTTGAGAATAAGAATAGAGATAAGCATACCGTAAAGCGCGATACCTTCGCCGAGAGCAACAAAGATAATTGCCTTACCAAACGCCTTGGGATCCTCGCTTGTCGCGCCGATTGCCGCGGGAGCAGCGTTGCCTACCGCAATACCGCCGCCGATGCATGAAATACCTGTGGCAGCCGCAGCAGCGATATAATTCATACCTGCCGCGCCGTCCGAAACAGCAGCCTCGCCTGTAGCCGCGCTTACAGCGAACGGACATACCATACAAATTGCGAATACCGCAGCGAATGAAGCGAGCTGCATAAGCAGGGTTCTTTTTCTGCTTTTGCCTGCGGATACCGCCTTAACGGCGATAAGCACGGACGCGATTAAAAACACAACGGGTAAAGCCATAAATAAAAAATCAAAAACTGTCATAATAGTTAACCTCCAAAGATTATTACGATTTAAGATTACTCCGAAAATTATTCGGATTTTAATTTTACGGGTTCAAACGGTCTGCCCTCGCCCGAATAGAAACGGCTGAACATCTCGTAATACTCAAGCCTTAATACCTGAATTGATACAAGCAGTGCTTCGAGCACGGTTACGATGATATTGCCGACTGTGACTATTGCTATAAATCCGACCGAGCCGGGATTGCCGACGGTTTCGGCAAGGACGAACACAACGTTCATCATACCAGCGTGAACAAGCACAAACGCGCCTACACGCAAAAAGCTCATTGTGTTTGTGACGTAGCCCAGGAGAACCTCGATGGATTCAAAAAGATTCTCGACGATATATCCTCCCCAGCTTTCGGGCTGCCAGTCCTTTTCGCCGTTTACCAAATTGCCCAGCGGTTCGGCAAAGAAAATAAGTATAAACGGAAGCACGATAAGTCCGAGGATATACGGTAAGGTGAGAACGTGAACGCCCAGAAAAAGCTCGAAAACAAGACCGAAAACAAGCGAGCCGTAGAATATAATACCGGCAACACCGCTGGTGCTGAACAATGCCTTGCCGTAGTTTTTCTGCCTGAACGACGTGTAGACGTTAAGGCACATCGCGACAATAAGCAGGAATACGCCGATGCCTACGGCGGTGAAGATTATGGTCATCGTAAACTCGGGTGCCATAACCTCAATGGGCTTTTCATTAAAGCCGAGCCTTACGAACATCGGGTCGAGCGCGTGCTCAAAGCCGAACACACTGCCGAACAGGGTTCCGAATACCATTGCCGAGATACCGCACGGGAAAAGGATTCTGCCAATAGGCATTTTCTTGAGCTTCCACATAATCAGGCCTGCGATTGCGATACAAAAGCCCTGGCCGAGGTCGGCAAACATTATTCCGAAAATTATTACGTAGGTGATTGCCACAAACAAGGTCGGGTCAATCTCGTTATACTTCGGTACGCCGTACATCTCGGTATAATACTCAAACGGACGGGCAAGGAAAATATTTTTGAGCTTGACGGGCGGACGTTTGTCCATCTCGTTTTTCGCGTCGGAAAAGTCGAGCTCTACGCTGCGGATTTTCTTCAGACGCTTTCTCAGCTGCTTTTTATTTTCCGTAGGAATCCAGCCGACTATAATAAAGCTGTTGTTATGCTGCAAAGCCTTGCTGCGGATTCCCGCGTAAAGATACAGCTCCTCGAGCTTTGAAAGATAGCGCGTAATATTCTCTTTATTTTCTTTTAAGTAATTATCAAGTTCTTTTTCCGCCAGCTTTAACTGCTGTTCAAGCTGCGGAATTTCTTTTTTGTAGCTCTCGATTTTTTCACCGGGAGTTTCATTGTCGCCGATTAACTCGGTTGATTCAAAAAACAAGCCCTCAAAGATTTTGTCAATTTCCTCAAGCCTGTCGTTCGGAGCAAAATACACTCCCCAGCAATGGGTTTTATCCTCTGTGCACACGGCAAAGTCAACAAACTCGTTGTCCTTGTAAACCTCGAGCTTTTGAACGCTGTCCTTTGGCAACCGTCCGAACCTCGCGGTTACGTATTTTGTGCCTAAAACCTTTTCTATCTGAACGTCAAGCCCCGAAAAGTGCTGAATAACACTTAAATCCTGCTTTGCCTCAGAAAGTTTTTTCGCCGCTGACTCGCGCTTGTCAATCAAGCTGTCTATTTCCGCCGTGGTTTTTTTCGAGAAGCTCTCAAGCTCCTCAGACGACGGATTAAAATCGCTGACGTCCGTCATAGGAAAGCTGCGTTTTGTTTGATTGAGCGCGGCTTTAAGGTTTGTCAGAGGTTCGGCATAGCTGTTTTTTGTTTGCAGGTGCGTAAAATCCTTTACGTCGGGATAAAAATTGTTTACCTCGTCGGGATGAAACACACCGGATTCTCCAAGTACCGTAATAACCTCGTCGATGTGGTCCATCAATCCGATTACATTCACGGCCTGCATGGATGATACCGCCAAAATAGATTCACCTCTTTATCTCAGTCAGTGAATAATCAGTGACTGAATCGTTTTTTGGTCGAGCTGATAGCGTATTCCCTCTATCAGGCTGATAACATTCATCAGCTCGATTTCGGAGAGAAACATAAACGAAATCATAACGACCGAAGGGTTGTTTGAAAAATGTATATTCTTTTTTGCAAGTTTATACTGCACACGCGGACTGATGTCGCTCGCGTGATTGTAGCCGATTTTGCCGATTAATCTTCCGCAGCCTGTGCTCTGCATAATTTGGAACACCTCTGCCGAGGACTCTGCCCGGCACATACGGTCAATCAGCTTAGGGCTTAATGAGCTGTACTCAGGGAGCATATTGGCTCTTATTACCTCGGGCGGCAGGTTATAATATTTTTTCAACCTCAGAATCCTTGAAAAAATACTGTAATCGTTCATTGTGCGGAACATCGCTTCGAGCTCTCGGCGTTCGCTGCCCTTGGTTTTTTTTCGGATTAAGTCCAGCATATTTTTTAATATATATCCGTAAAGACGGTTTTCTATGGTAGAAACCGGAAGCATACCCTTTGAATCGGGCTTATACACCTTGACTATGTCGTAATACGGCGTATTACGCAGTGCCTGTAAAAACTCATCATAGCTTACTGCCTTGGCAAGCTGCACCATATCAAGCTCGGTATGCTTTGATAAAAATGCCGGAAACTGAAAAATAAATTTCTCGGTTGAGTTCGAGTTAAGCAAAACAAGGTATCTTACAATTTGCTCGACCTCGGTTTTCTCGATAACATACCGTGAAAAGCCCGCGCTAACGCTTGAATCATAACGGCAGAGCGAATCAAACTCGTTAAACAGATACTGCCTTAACAGCTGTTCAAGCCGTCCTCTGTGTACGTCGCGCTCGTTTACCTCGGAAAGCACCGAAGCAAAATGGGTATGAGATTTAAGATACACCATAACCTCGGGAACGCTTTGGCACGCCAAAAGCCCCGAATAATCGCGTTCGCTTAAAAATCTGCCGTATTTTGACCTCGCCTTGGCAAGTACGGCGTAGGAAGTGGTGGACATACAATCACCTCCCTGCGTTTATCAGCCGGTAACTCGGCTGACAATTTCATCCACCCATCTGTCGCGGTTCTGTTCGTAGTCAGCCTTTAGCTTAATCAGTGCTGATTCCTGCTTAACGGAAACATCCTTTAGCTTGCGGTCCGTACGCTTTTCGAGATAGGCTTCGCTTTTTGAAATTTCTTCCTTTGCTTTGTCCATATATTTTTGATAAATCGCCGCAGCTTCCTCATCTATCCTGCGCCGTTCCTCATCGGCTGCCTTTTTGTTGGCTTCCTCAAGTGCGCGGGCTTCGGCGTCTGCCTCGACGATTCTTTTAATCATATCCTGCAAACAATTCACCTCCTAACGATGAAATAAGCATTGCGCTGAATATTTTATATTCTCCCCGAAAAACACCCTGTTTGGCTTAAAAAGAGGAAGAAGATTGCTCTTCCTCCTCATATGGTTATATAAGTCTGCGCTTTACGGCGGTGAGTGCCAAAAAAAGGGCAATTTCGATTGTCATTATTATACTTTTTTAAATAATAAATGTCAATATAAACGCGGAGTTTTTTATTTACAAAAATGTTTTACTTGCATTTAACGGTATATATATGTATAATTAATTTAAAAAAGTTGAGTTTAAGGAGTGTAAAGTAATGGGAATTGATTTTTCAACTTCACTAATGATAATGATAATTATTATTTTACTCGTTTTATATATTTTTTATGTAATCGCCCAGTGCAAGCTGATGGTAAAAGCCGGAGAAAAGTGGTGGAAGGCACTGATTCCGTTTTATAATGTATTTGCCGCGCACCACGTTGTGGGAATGAGCCACACCTGGTTTATTCTTGAAGTCTTTTGCTGGATTACCGAGTTTGTACTGGAGGTTTTCCATGGTATTCCTCCGGTTTTGGGTTTGATATTCGCTGTTCCTACCGTTATTATCACGGTGGCCTCGGAGGTTATTTACGCCGTCAGGCTCTGCAACTGTTTCGGCAAAGGCACAGGATATAAAATCGGAACGATTTTGTTCCCTGAGCTGTTTTTAATGATTTTCGCCTACGGCAAATCGAAATTTCAAAAGCCCGAGAAGCATTAATGATGTTAAACTCCGCCAGGCACGGCGGAGTTTTTTTATTTGAGTGAAAGCCTCATTTGATACCAAACCGCGCCACCGTGTGAGGATTCGGATTTGCCTTCGCTTACGTATCCGAATTTTTTGTAAAACGGAATCAAATTTTCTTTGCAGGTGAGTACAATCCCCCTTCTTCCCTGCATTTTGCTGTCATTAATAACAGCGTTCATCAGCTTTCCGGCGTAACCATTATTTCGCTTTGAGGGAAGCGTTGCGACGGACAAAAGCATTATCCACTCTCCGTTTTTGTCGCGCAGGGAAGAATTGTGGAACATATCGTCCGAAAGGTCTTTGGAATTTGAAGGAAATCCCTGTATAAACGCGCAGGGCTCGCCCTTGTCTTCGAGAATCCATATTAAATCTCCGTCAAGCTCAACGCGCTCCTTAAGTTCGTTTTTTGCAGCCGCCTCGGTTTTCGGGAACGATGAGGTTTCTATCAGCGTTATAATTTCCAAATCTTTTATTTCCGCGTGCCGTATTATCATATTACCGATCCTATCTATAATTTTTATTCTTATTATTTTATAGCACAAAAACTTACAGTTATCAAGAAAAATTAAAAACAACGTGAGATTCTTCGCTGCGCTCAGAATGACAATAAAGCTCAGAATTTTGATAAAACTCAGAACGAAAGTTACACCGCCGAAACAGCAACATATTTATCACAAAAATTAGTGACATTTGTTTGATTCTGATGTATAATAACACTATCAAGCCATATAAGGGGTTATCTTAATGAAACACTCTGTATTTTGGAAAATTATTATAGGTTTAACCATAGTTTTAACGCTTGCCGAGGCAGGCTTGCTGATATTTTTATATCAGTACACCTACGACCACACGATTAAAGACTCAACGGAAGACATTAAATTTGCCGCGTCGTCGTCGGCTCTCGCGCTTGAAACCTACGACCCGGACGATTTGAACGACTTTATCGGCAGCGAGGACTACCTTAACGACGTATGCAGCGGCTTGGGTATTACATATTTATACGTATTGAAGCCGGATTTAGAGACGAGAGATGAACTGTATCTCGCGAGAGGCTGGGGCGGAAACGCCTCGGAAGAATATATAAACCACCGTTACTCGGGATATCTTGCCAAGGGAAAGCTGAGAGACGAACAAATAAGAGTAATGAACGGTGAGGAATGTGTTGTTATACACGAAAAGAACGAGTATGACGATACGCTGATTTGTTACACTCCCGTTAAAAAGCACTGGTCAAAAAAGAAGCAAACAACCGTAAACGAGATTAAGAGTATGGTATGTGCCGAAATATCGATTAAAAGCGTTTTGGCAAACTTCAACCAAAAATATTTACGCTTAGCCGCTATGGTTGTAGCAGCTACTGTTGTAATTCTTTTGCTGACAGGTATTATTCTGTATTTCAGGGTTTCGAAGCCGCTTAAAAGGATAAGCGGAAGAATGAAGGGCTTTATCTCGCGAAAGGGAACAAATTTTGAAAAGCTGCCCGTAAAGGGTAAGGATGAGATTGCGCAGATGTCAGATTCCTTCAATACAATGGCGGAGGACATTGAGCGTTTTATTTCCGATTTGTCCGAGCTTAACAAGCAAAAAGCCGAGCTGAATATCGCGCAAAATATTCAGAGGGGGCTTTTGGAAAAACAGGATTACAAGAACGGCGACGTTACCATAAAGGCGTCTATGATGGCGGCGAAGAGCGTCGGCGGAGATTTGTATGATTATCTGCTGCTCGATAACGGAAATATCTTTGTCACGATTGCCGACGTTTCGGGCAAGGGAGTTACCGGCGCGCTGTTTATGGCGCGTGCGATTACGCTGCTTCACCAGTACGCAAAGCTCGGCTACTCCCCGGCGAAAATCCTTTACGAGTACAACAATATTCTAGCCGCGCGCAACTCGAACTTTATGTTTATTACTACGTTTGCAGCGATTTATAATCCAAACACAAAGGCTCTGACCTACGCAAACGCCGGTCATAACGTACCGTATGTTATTTCCGACAAGCCTGAAATGCTCAACAAGGATACGGACACCGCCGCGGGAGTGTTTGATGACGTAACATATTCCGAATACGAAATAAAATTAAAGGACGGAGATGTTTTATTCCTGTACACCGACGGCGTTACCGAGGCCCAAAACAAGGACGGCGGATTTTTCGGAGAAGAATCACTTGAAAAAATCCTGCTCGAAAACAAGAACGCCGGAGCTCAAGCACTTGTAAACGCTGTAAACGACGGAATAAAAGCCTTTGCGAACGGCGCGGAACAGACGGACGATATCACAATGCTCGCGCTTCAGATAAACAAGAATAACGCCGTACGGCTTCACCTTGAGGCAAAACCGGAAAACCTCGAAAAAATCAATCAGCTTATATCGGAGCTTAATGTTGACGAAGAAACGCGATTTAATCTAAACATTATAGCCGAGGAGGTCTTTGTGAACATCTGCTCGTACTCCTATCCCGGTTCGACGGGTAACGCTGACTTTATTCTAAACGCCGAAGCTGATAAGATTGAAATGACGTTTGAGGACAACGGAATCCCGTTTGACCAATCCGAAAATGTAATTGAAATTAAGAATTACGATATAGACAACGCCGTCGGAGGTCTTGGCAGATTCATCACTTTCTCGATGGCTGACGATTATTCATACGAACGGGTAAACGATAAAAACGTGTTAAAAATTATTAAAAATATTAAACCAACGACTAAAAAAAGGAGAGCTGAAAATGAACATTAACGCGAATTTAGACGGAAACGTCTGCACACTGGCGGTTGACGGAAGAATTGACACTCTGACCGCTCCGCAGTTTGAACAGACATTTAATGAGTATTCGGAAAAATGCGACAAGATGATTTTTGATTTTGCGCAAACGGAGTATATTTCATCTGCGGGTCTGCGCGTAATTATTATTGCTCACAGAACGATGGAAAGCAAGGGCGGTCTTGTGATTAAAAACCTCAACAAAAACGTTGAGACTATTATTAATGTTACCGGTTTCGGCAAAAAGCTCAATATTGAGTATTAAAAATCCACCGGCTTAGCCGGTGGATTCAGTTTGTCGAAAAACGATATTTTATAAAGAAAATGGCAAATTATTAGGTTATGCTGTAGGGGCGTTCTTAGCACAACGGCAACCTTAGCACGTCGGCAACCCTTTTGGGCTTCGCCCATTTCCCTAAAAGGGGAATCACCCATGTGTCCGCCCGAGCTGCGTTTCCTATCTAACCATATCCGCTATGGAAACGTAGGACTTCCTGTCCCGGGCGCACACGCGGGTGCGCCCCTACGATTATGTCAAATGTTGTCCTGAACAAATCGCGTTTGGACTTTTTCTACAGTCAGAATCCACCGGCTTAGCCGGTGGATTTTTAATATGCTTTATATCTTACTTATTCTTCGTCAGCTTTGCCACGCTGTAAATTGCCAACGCAATCGCAAACACAATTCCGACAACCGCGATAAGCGGCATATCGGTGGCGGTTTTCGGCTGAATATCAATTCCGTCGAGAATAAGCAAAAACGCGAAAAGCCACGCGAGCACGCGCATAACGTCGCTTCTGTAAGCGAGTACCGCAACGCCTACGAGTCCTAAAATCAGCGAACCGGTAAACTTGATATAGTCCATAAGCGACTTTTTGCTCGACAAAAATCCAAGCACCAATATAATGGCGATAATCACCAAAATATAGCCGAACGCAAGCGTGAGAGCCGGGATATACGACTGCGGACAGATAATGATAATCGCTCCGAGGAATATCAGCAGAATTGCCGATAAAATGGAGTTTCGTTTTAGTTTGTCTAATGAGTCAAATAGCATATGTACCTCCTGCATTGTATTTAAAATATTCCGTTTTTTATTTTATCACAAAAAAACGGAAATTTCTTTATATTTTTGCAAATTTTTTTGTTTTTTATGTAAATAAAATTATAAAATACCTGTTTTTGTTGTTAAAACGGATTTGTTATGATAAAATAAGACCTGTTGAATTAATAAGAGAGGAACCGAAAGATGAATTTATTGCTTATTCTCGCGTTTTTATTCTTTGTAGGCTCGATATTCGGCTGGGTGCTCGAGCTGCTTTTCAGACGCTTTATCTCTAAAAATAATCCCGAGAGGAAGTGGATTAACCCCGGCTTTTGCGTTGGCCCTTACCTTCCCCTTTACGGCTCGGGACTGTGTATTTTGTACCTGATTGCCGGAATCCGCCCGTACATTAACTTCGGTAATCAGATTATCGACACCATTGTTTTGCTGATTGCTATGGCACTTGCGATGACAATAATTGAGTACATCGCCGGAATTATCTCTTACAAGGGCTTTCACGTAAGACTTTGGGACTACTCAAATGAATGGGGCAATATTCAGGGCGTTATCTGCCCGAAGTTCTCGCTTGCCTGGGGTATTTTGGGCGTTGCCTACTACTATTTGGTACATCCGAATATTCTCGGCGCGCTTAACTGGCTTTCGCAGAACCTTGCGTTCTCGTTCTTTATCGGAATGTTCTACGGCGTGTTTATCATCGACCTTGTTTACTCGGCAAACCTTATTACAAAGCTCAAGATGATTGCCGACGACCAGAATATTGTCGTTCGCTACGAGGAGCTTAAAACGAGAATCCGCGCGTATCACGACGAGAAAAAGAGCAAATATCACTTCTTTAAGCCGTTCAGCTCCGACAGCACGCTTGCCGAGCACATCAAGGCTATGAAGTCAGCGCGTGAGGAAAAGAAAGCAAAGGCAAATAGGTAACAATCCATATAAGAAATCGGCAAAACTCCTATGTAATTCTTGACTAAGTTATACTTTTATGATAGCATATAAGTGATGAAGTTTGCCGAATACCGGCAAGGCAAGCTAAAAATATTTAGGAGGAATTACCGATGTTTGGAAACGATGTTAAGGCGGATTTGAGCTATGACGCACAGATTAAAATAAAGGAAATTGTTGAACAGGCTATTGAGGACAAGTTCAAAAAAACAATCATTAAAAAGCTCAGAAGAAAGATAATCAGAAATCTTATTATTACAGGAGTAGTTGTCGGCGGAGCTATAGTTGTTGCCAAAAACTACGATAAGATTGAAGGTTATATAAGAAACCGTTTTTGGATTTAATTATTATGCGGCGCTGTTTTATGACAGTGCCGCTTGTTTGTTAATCGAAAACGCGCCCTGCTGTTAAGCAAGGCGCGTTATCTTTGCAAAAAACTATTAAGCCGTGCGGTTTTTGCTGATTCTCTTATAAACGGGCTTCATGGTAAGACCCTGAATTACCGTTGTGAAGAATACTACGGCGTAGGTACAGCCGAGAATGATAAAGTATATGTTCTCGGGAACCATATCCTTGGTACTCATTGCAAGGGCTACGGAAAGTCCGCCTCTGAGTCCTCCCCAGGTAAACAGCGTGATAAAACCTCCGCGGGTAAAGTTGTCGGGGATTTTGCCCATAAACAAAGAGGAAATTGCAAGACTGCCGGAACGCGAAATAAGATTTGCGATAATCGCGATTGCCGAGAGCAGGAGTACGTGCTCCATTCTCAGAATACTTATGAAGGACAAACCGAGCAGAATATAAAGCAGTGAGTTGAGGAAAACGTCGAGGGTTTCCCAGAACGAATCGAAAATTTCCGCGTGTTCTTTTTCTTCGTTCTCACAGAATCTTGAACGGAGCTCTGAGAACAAAATTCCGCAGATTACCGAAGCAATCGCGCCCGAGAAGTGGAACACCTCGCAAAGTGAATATGCAAGTGCAACGGTGAGCAGACTGATGAAGATTTTAAGGAATTTATGCTTGCTGAAACGGTACATCAGGAAGCATACAGCGGTAACTACAATACCTACAACAACAGCACCGATAACCTCTCTGAACATTACGCCGAGGAAGCTCTGATCCGATGAACCGGACGCTTTAACCATTCCCGAGAAGCAAACGAACAGCGCGACGCCGATACCGTCGTTAAAGAGCGATTCGCCCTGAATAAGGAACGAGGTTTTTCGGGGCAAACCGAATTTGCTTAAAATTCCCGTTGCGGCGATCGGGTCGGTCGGGGCGATAATACTGCCGAACATAAGGCATACCGGCAGTGAGAGATTTAGGTTGAAAATCATACTCGCGCCGTAAATGAGCAGTCCGTAAAAACCTGCTCCGAGCAAGGTGCACACAAGCGAAAGCACCGTTACCTGTCTTGCCATTTCCTTGAAGTCCTTCAGCTTCATATTACAAGAGCCGGCAAACAGCATAAAGCACAGCACTCCGTGCATCAGAAAATCATGGATGTCAAAGCTCTGCACATCTTTCATAATGTTTCCGACAGGTGTGTCGCTGAACACGATTGTGCCTACAAGCACAAGCACGCCGAGTATCGTCGCAAACAGCATAAGTGCTATTTCGTAAGTGAGCTTGGTAACCTTCTCATTGAAAAATCCGAGAACGCAGAC
>CAMNHG010000024.1 GCA_946539105.1 uncultured Clostridia bacterium
TTCGCGAGGAACAGCATTTGGTCAATCAGGCTCTTCATATGCTGAGCTTCTTCCTCGGTGCTTTCAAGCCACTGTTTTTCGTCCTTAACGGTCGAATCGGTGTGCGACATCATAATATTGTTGTTAGCCAAAATAACCGTGAGCGGAGTTTTAAGCTCGTGCGACGCGTCGGCTACAAACTGCTTTTGCTGTTCCCAAGCCGTCTTAACAGGCTTTACCGCAAAGCTCGAAAGCAAAAAGCTAATCAAAAAGATTATGCCCATACTGCCGATAAACAGCCCGGTATTAAGCAGCAAGGTGTTTCTGAAATCTGTATTAATTCCGCTTGAATCGGCAAGTGAAATAACATAGCCGTCCATTTTCTCACGCTTTACAAACATCAGGCTGTAGCTGCTGATCTGCCCCGAGAACTCCTTGCTCTCGATTGCCGTCTTAACACATTTCTTCAGGTCGGCTTCCTCCATTGTAATGTCGCTTTCCTGAGTGTTGGTGATGTTTCCGTCCTTGTCGGTTGTGACTATTATGTATGAGCTTATCTGCACCGGACGTTCAAAATCCTCGCCGTGCTTGCCAATCATATTCTTTTCGGGATTATCGCCGTTGTTGTTTATCTGACCGGGATTGTTGCCGTCAAAGCGGTTTTCGCCCATACCTTCCTTTTCGGCAACCATACTAAGTCCGCGTTCAAGCTCGTGAACCGAGTTTGAGTAGCTGTTTACGCATACAACAGTAAAAATCAGCAGAATAACAATACCGACAAGCAACATATTTACAAGGATAATCCGCCGTCTTAGTTTCTTAATCATCCCTTATTCTCCAATCTGTAGCCGACCTTTTTAATCGCTTTTATTTCTGTAGAAGAATTAACAAAGTTCAGCTTGCGCCTTAAAAATGAGATATAAGCCTCAACGTTGTTTGAGCCTGCGTCAGAGTCATATCCCCAAACCTTGGTTATAATATCCTCTTTAGAGAGTATAATGTCGCGGTTAGCGATCAGTAGCTTCAAAATCTCGGCTTCCTTAAAGTTCAGGTGAACCGACTTTGAGCCTTTTGTAAGCGTGCTGGTAGAGGCGTTAAAGTTAAAATCGCCGAAATCAGCCTCGTCAATAATCACTTCACCTCTGCGCCTTGTAAGTGCCTTAACCCTCGCCAAAAGCTCCTCGGGAGCAAACGGCTTGGTCATATAGTCGTCAGCTCCGCGGTTAAGCCCTGTTACCTTGTCCGACACCGCGTCCTTGGCAGTAAGCATAAGAATCGGAGTTTCAATTTTGTTCTTCCTCAGCTCATACGCAACCTCGTAGCCGTCGCGGTAGGGAATCATAATATCTAATATAATAAGGTCGTAAATTCCGCTTAAGCCGTAATCAAGTGCGTCGTTTCCGTCGTAGACAACATCCGCCATATATTTTTGTTCAAGCAAAATCTGCTTTAGGGCGTTAGCCAGTCTTTTTTCATCTTCAACTATAAGTATGTTCATAATAAGCCTCGCTTTCTATAGTATTAATTTTACTATAATTAAATATAGATAACAAGCCTTAAATAATCCTTAAGAAAAGTTTTTAAAACTTTTTTATTTTTTTAAGTCTTTTTTAAGGTTGACAAATTATACTAATGCCAACATAAAGATAAACGAAAAAACACAGAAATAAAAAATTTCAAATTCTTAAAACTTTTTAAGTGTTTTTTAAGTTTAGAATTTTATGATAAACTCAGCAAAAGACAAGGGAGGCATAAATATGGGAATCCAGACAATTTTTGAGAGAACCGAAAAAAAGTACATCATCACAGTAAAACAGCGCAGACAGCTGTTAGAAAAAATCAGAGAGTACATCAAGGCGGATGAGTACGGCGAGAGCACGGTTTGCAGCCTCTACTTTGACACAGATGATTACAGGCTTATCCGAAACTCAATCGAAAAGCCTGTATATAAAGAAAAGCTCAGGCTGAGAAGTTACTCTACACCTAAGCAGACAAGCAATGTATTTTTAGAGCTTAAAAAGAAGTACAAGGGCGTTGTTTATAAAAGACGCCAGACGCTTCAATACTCAACCGCAATGGATTACGTAAACGACGGCACAATGCCGAACGATTCGCAGATTATGAGAGAAATCGACTGGGCAATGCACTTCTACAACGGCTTAAAGCCGAGAATGTTCATAGCCTATGACAGAACAGCTTTTTACAGCAAAACCGATTTTAACCTCAGAATCACATTCGACAAAAACGTAAGATTCAGAACAGATAACCTCGAGCTTTCAAAGGGAAGCTACGGCGAGAGAATCTTATCGCCCGATATGTGCATTATGGAGATTAAGGCGTTAAGCGCGATGCCGATGTGGCTTACAAACGCGCTCAATGAGCTTAAAATCTTCCCCGGCTCGTTCTCAAAATACGGAACAGCCTACGCAACTGTAACTCAGAGAAATATGAACGGAGGTCGTTACTGTGCTTAACAATTTATTTTCTGCTATATATACCGACACATTTACCATTCAAACATACCTGATTTGCACAGCGGTGTCGCTGGTGCTTGGCGGATTAATCGCCTTTACCGCAAACTTTAGAGCAAAACAGAGCAAGAGCTTTTTACTGGCACTTTTCCTTATTCCGGCAATCGTCCAGACGGTAATTATGCTGGTTAACGGAAGCGTAGGAACAGGCGTAGCCGTAATGGGAGCGTTCTCGCTGGTAAGGTTCAGAAGCGTTGCAGGCTCGGCAAAAGAGATTGTCAGCATTTTCCTCGCAATGGCAACAGGACTTGCGACAGCTATGGGATATGTCGGACTCGCAATCCTTATAGTATGCGTTTTGTGCGTAGCTATGATAATCGCTTCCTTCATCAGAATCAAAGAGAAGGACGACCTTGTTAGAGAGCTTAAAATCACCGTTCCCGAGGATTTGAATTACGCTCATTCATTTGACGATGTTTTCGAAAAGTACACAAAGGCGTATAAGCTCCAGAACGTAAAGACAACCAATATGGGCAGTCTTTATAAGCTAAGCTACAATATTGAGCTCAGGAGCGAGGACGATATTCAGGATTTCATCAATGATTTAAGATGCCGCAACGGCAACCTCGAAATCTCAGTGATGATTCCGGCAGTTCCCGAAGCTACACTATAACCGATATCACCGCTTTTTTTCATAAATAATCTCCGCAGGCAGTCTGTCGTAAATGACAGGCTGTCTGTCGTTTAAATTGAAAATTGATAATGGATAATGGATAATTGAGGGTCGCTCCGCTCCGATTTATAGGGCGACCGCGAGGGTCGCCCCTACAATGTAACTTTTAGGTTTTATTGTAGTGACAGCCTTAGCACGCCGGCAATCCTTTTGTCGCTACGCGACATTTCCCTTAATAAGGGAATCACCTTGCGGCTGTCATAGAGTCAGCACCATATTTATTCAGTCGGGAACAAAACGTTTCGGAACTGCAAACCTACGTTCCCGACCAAAATTATCAACTTTCCATTATCAATTATCAATTAAAATAATTTTCAATTTAACGAATTGAAAATTATTTTGCTCAGCTTCTCTGCGCAAAGCCCTTTACGTTCCTTTCCGAGAACTGAATCAGGTTGAACAGCGACGACGCGCCCTTGTCAAAGTAGCTCGAAATAATATCGGGAGAGAGGGCAAGCGACAAACCGTTTTTCTCAATTAGAGTGTCGATAATTTCAAGGTCAATTATCATAGACGCAGAGGTCAGGTTCTGATATCTGTTTCGGTCAATCGAGAACATTGTCTGGGTATTGGTCTTGTCGGCGCAGTAAATTGCCCTGAAAACCTGATATTCCGCGCACATAAGGTAGTTGCTGACCGCGTTGGTCAGCTTTTTTTCACCGATTTGAGCGAGCAAATCAAAAATAACCGTAGTCGTGTTCATAATCAGCTTGCGGTTGACCTGATTAATCATATTACCCTGCAAGTGCCTTATTTCGTCGCTCTCGGGAATATCGTCCGAGCTAACGGACGCAGGCTTGCGCTGAACCGTCCTGCCGAGAAGATAATCGGTCGATACCTCAAAGTAATCCGCTGCCTTAACGAGAAAATCAAGTCCGCACTCACGGATTCCCTTTTCATAGTGCGATAAAAGTGCCTGGGAAATACCCAAATCCTGCGACACCTGCTTTTGGCTTAGTCCGCGCTCCTTGCGTAAAAATGTAATAATTCTCGGAAAATCACTGTTCAACACTTGACACCTCATTTTGAAACATAGTATAATATAATTTGGTGATATACAAAAAGTCGCCAAATACCTTCTATTCTACAAATAGTATAATTCATTTTCTACTTTTTGTAAACAGAATTTTGGAGCTTTTATGAAAAGTTACGTTATTCATTTTATTCGTCACGGCGCGATTGACGAGACCTTATCCGGCAAGTACATCGGCACAACCGACGCCGAGCTTTCCGACAAGGGCAAAGCCGCCCTTCGCAAGCTCGATTACGAGTGCAAATACCCGTACACAAAGGTTGTTTTTTCAAGCCCGTTAAAACGCTGTACGCAGACCTGCAAAATTATATATCCCGACATAAATCCGCTTGTAATCGCTAATTTAAGCGAGTGCAATTTCGGCGAGTGGGAGGGTAAAACCGCCGACGAGCTTAAGGACGACTCCGACTTTCAAAAGTGGCTCGCGGGCGACAATACCGTTAAACCGCCGAGGGGAGAGAGCAACGCGGATTTTGTCCGTAGAATTTGCAGAATATTTGAGAGCATTGTCGAGGGACTTATGAAAACCGGCACGACCGAGAGCGTAATCGTCACCCACGGCGGCGTAATAATGACCTTGCTGGCGGTTTACGGACTTCCCCAGGCAAAGCCGTTTGAGTGGACTATGGACAGCGGCTGCGGATATTCGGTCAGAATAACTCCGATGCTCTGGCAAAGGGATAAAGTGACCGAGGTATATCAGCAAATCCCTGTACCCAAAGAGGACGAGGAAGATTAATCAGTATAAAATATTTATTATATAAGGAGTAATTAAAATGGCAGACTACAAAATCACGCTCTTAAAGGGCGACGGAATCGGCCCCGAAATTGTAAACCAGGCTGTTAAGGTGCTTGACAAGGCGGCTGAAAAGTTTAATTTTACAGTAGAATACGACGAGGCACTCCTCGGCGGCTGCGCTATTGACGCTACAGGCGTTCCGCTTCCCGACGAGACAGTCGCAAAGTGCAAGGCAAGCGACAGCGTTATTTTAGGCGCGGTAGGCGGTCCCAAGTGGGATAACCAGCCCGGCAACAACCGTCCCGAGGCAGGACTTTTAGGCATCCGCGGAGCACTCGGACTTTTCGCGAACCTCCGTCCGTCGGTAATCTTCGGACCGCTTAAGAGCGCGTCTCCGATTAAGGACGAGATTATCGGCGACAATATGGACATTATGATTGTCCGCGAGCTCACAGGCGGTATTTACTTCGGCGAGCGCGGCAGGGGAGACGACTTTGCGTGGGATACCGAGAAATACTCTGTTGCAGAGGTTGAGCGTATCGCGCGCGTAGCATTTGACCTTGCTATGAAGAGAAACAAAAAACTCACAAGCGTTGACAAGGCGAATGTTCTTGAATCCTCACGCCTTTGGAGAGAAACCGTTATTAAGGTCAGCAAGGATTATCCCGAGGTTGAGCTTAACCATATGTACGTTGACAACTGCGCAATGCAGCTTGTCCGCAATCCCAAGCAGTTTGACGTTATCGTTACATCGAACATCTTTGGTGATATTCTCTCTGACGAGGCTTCAATGATTGCCGGCTCAATCGGTATGCTCGCTTCCGCAAGCCTTTCAGACGGCAAGCTCGGACTTTACGAGCCTATCCACGGTTCAGCACCTGACATCGCAGGCAAGGGAATCGCAAATCCGCTCGCGACTATCCTCTCGGTTGCTATGATGCTCAGATATTCGCTTGGTCAGCCCGAGGCGGCAGAGGCTATTGAAGCTGCTGTATCGAAGGTTCTCATCAGCAACCGCACACCCGATATTTACGAAGAAGGAATGAACAAGGTAAGCTGCGAACAGATGGGCGACCTTGTATGCGCAGAGCTTTAATCGGTGATATTTTATGCAGCTTTATGATATGCACTCACACATCCTGCCGGCGTTTGACGACGGCGCGAAAACGGTAGAGGACAGCTTAAGTCTGATAGAAAGCCTAAAAAATCAGGGTGTTACAAACATCTGTCTTACTCCGCACTTCTACACAAACGAGCGCAGTCTTGAGCGTTTTTTGGAAAAGCGCGCAAGAGCGTTTGAGAGGTTCAAGCCGTATATTCCGGATGATGTGAATTTAGTGCTGGGAACAGAGGTTTATGTGACAAGTTATCTGTTCAGCAACGACGATTTATCGCAGATAACCTACGGCAGGTCAAACTATATTCTGACTGAATTTCCCTACAGTATGCAGTTTAACGAGAAGGATATGCAATGGATTTATATTCTGATGCAAAACCACGGTCTTATCCCCGTAATTCCGCACGTTGAGCGTTATGAATATCTGATGAGCCATAACGATTTAATTCGTGATTTGAAGGATTTGGGAGTGGTTATCCAAACAAATATCAGCAACTACACAGACAAAGCGTCGTTCTTTAAAAAGCGCAAGCTGTTAAAGATGATTGACAGCGGCCTGATTGATATTCTCGGCTCGGACACCCATTCCTTTACTCACAGCACTCCCGAGGTGTTCTCCCAGGCGTGTAAGAATATCGAAGCCAAGTGCGGCAGACATACGCTGAGAATAATGATGCGTAACGCTAAAACGATATTTAACGCCGCTGCAGGCTATGAAGAAATATAATAAACACAAAAAAAGGAGCTGATAATTGAACAGCTCCTTTAGTGTTTATATAATGTAGATTATTATGCCTTTGCCTGCTTACGCGCTTCAATCTTAGCGTTAAACTCGGCAACGTCGTCCTTTTTAACCTTGCTGAACCAACCCAGCTTTTTGCTTGCGAAAATCATAAACGCAAGGTAAATCAATGCGCAAACGGAAACAAAAATTGTAGGTGTTATTTCTATATCAGATGAAATACCGCCGATTCCGAATCCGGTTAAGTAGAACGCAACCATATTGTTCACAATATGCAGAGCACTGCTTGCCTCAAGACCCTTGGTAAAATATGCGCAAAAACCGAGTATCAAACCTAAAATCGCTACGGAAATTACACCGACAATGTTGTACGGGTGCATAAGCGCGAAGCAAATTGTCTGCAAAATAATCGGAATAACCGGGAATTTAATCCACGAGCCGAACATCTGCATTAAGTGACCGCGGAAAACATATTCCTCGGCAACGCACTGCAAAGGTCCTAAAATAGTGCAGATGATAAAGCCGAATACCGTAAATTTGTTTACACCTGTTTTTTCATCGAAGATAAGTGAAGAAATTAACAACGGAAGTCCCAAAACGATGAGTGCGACACCCAAACATTTGAGAAATACCACAAAGTTAAATCCGCCTCTGGATGACGAATATGATGAGAACGGACGGCTGTTTACAATCCTGTTGCCGATTAAAAGCGCGGGAATAAAGCACGCAATCGAACCGAGCGACATAATAGCTCCGACAGGCGAGTAAGCGTCAAAACCGTCATATCCGCCTGTAAGCGAAGCCATAAATGCTTGCGTACTGTAGCCCTGAATTGTAGCAATAACATACCCAATTATGCTGAGTACCGTGGTGAATACAAAAAAGAATGCACCACCTAAAAGAGTTACAAGAAGCGGCTTAAACCATTTGTACGGCAAAAACTGCTTAGGATAACTCAGATAATCGCGTACATTTGAATTGTTTTTTGAACCCATATAAAAAACCCCTTTGCAATTTGGTATTATAATTATAAAATATTGAAAACTTAATGTCAAATTACAAATCATTTACCAAATGTTTCTTTGTTTTTTATCTTGACATATTAAATTCACCATGATATTCTATATAAGTAGAGATACTATGTATATGATGCAAAGGAATATGTTATGATAAATGAATATCTTGACGCCGTTGAGCAACGAATAAAAAACAAACGAATAAAAAAACACATCCGGGCTGAGCTTGAAGGACATATTTACGATAAAATCGAATATTACTCCGAGCTTGGATATTCCGAAGAAGAAGCCGAAAAACGCGCTGTAAACGATATGGGCGAGCCTGACGACGCCGCTTTGCCGCTGAGAGCACTTCACTCAAAGACAAAAGCAACGTTTTTGATGATAGTCACAATCGTTTATGTTTTACTTGTGTTAACCGCGGAATATTTTATTAAAGCTATGCAGTACAGCAGCGGACTCACATATTTGCACTTTGAAAGAGCCGGAATCCCTCACAATATTTGGATGGATTTTCTGTCATTCGCAATAGTCACAGGCTTTGTTGTACTGCTGATTCTCGCGTATAAGCAAAAGAGCATTTCAGTGCCTGTTATTATAATCGTTTCACTGTTGCTTATGATCGGCGGAGAATTTTTAATTTTCCGTCTTATAGATATTCTTCAGGTTATTTTTCCGAACGAATATGAAGGTATGGGCTATATGCTTGCCTCAACCTCGTTGCGCGACAAAATGTTAGAGTTTGTACCCTGCGCGGTATTTCAGCCTTTTTTGTATGCTGTATTTAAGGTGTTTACTTCCGGCTTAAGCGGATATATTGACAGCATACAGGCGTCAGGCTATTCCGATGCTCAGCTTAAAGAATTATGCCGAACCGGTGCTGTTTTTATCTGCTTCGCGCTTGCGGCGATTGCTTTGTTCCAGCTTGTGCTTGTCATAATGCAAACGTTGATGAAACGCACAAAAACCGGCAACAGGATAATAACCGTACTTTTCCGCGCGGTTTGTGTATTTCTTGCTTTATATTTTGTATTCATAACAACGTGCTCCGTTGTCGCGCTGATTAACCGCAAGGATACAAAGGTAAGTTCCGAAAGCGATAAGCTGTCAGTGCTTAGTGATGTTATCTATACGCTTCCCAATGAAATGACTGATGAATTTTTGAAGTCAAAGGGCTATAAAGGATATGCAGTTGGTGAGAAAGATCCGTTAGGCGATTTTTTCAATACCGAAAGCTATTATTATAAAGGAGATACTGATAATTTAATAGTTATTGATAGTATGCCGGAGGCGGAGTATTATAATGTAAAATTTAAATCCGCGGACGGCGGTGCGGTATTATCGAACGAAGAATATGATTTGATTCTTGATAGTGATAAAATGAAAACCTTGGGAGATATGCTTGACAGCGGAATATATTTGAAGGCGGTAACGATTGAACACTCGCAGTCAACAACAACCTACGGTGAAAATATCCCTACGGATGGCTTTATGTTTACTTTTAATTCCCCGGACAATAAGCCGTTAATGTGTTTATTTAACGCGGAATATAAAACCTTGGAATCACGTCCGGATATAAGAGATTACGAGAAGATTGTTTATCCGTTTATGGAATTTGACGATTACGATAATGAATTATATTAATAGAAATCGGGGGAATATAATCAATGAAAATCAGTAAAGAGCTTATTAAAGGAAGCACATCCATATTGGTACTCAGCGTTCTTAAGGATAACGACCTGTACGGCTATAAAATAATCAAAGAGCTTCAGCTCAGAAGCGAAAAGGTATTTGATTTTAAAGAGGGAACCCTTTACCCGGTTCTTCACGCGCTCGAAAAAGAAGGATACCTTGAAAGCTACTGGGAAGAATACGATAACCGTAAACGAAAGTATTATCATATTACGCGCAAAGGCAAAAAGGCACTTACAGAAAAGCAAAAGGAATGGCAGATGTTTAGCAAAACGGTAAATAAAGTGCTTGAATTTGCATAACTTTATTTGTTTGAAATTTTCACTTGATTTTTTTACTAACATATTGTATAATAATCAAAGTGATTTGCCGGTGTGATGGAATTGGCAGACGTAGCGGACTCAAAATCCGCCGGTAGCGATACCGTACCGGTTCGAGTCCGGTCACCGGCACCATAAAAACCAGATACCCTTTAGGGTGTCTGGTTTTTATTTTACCTTCGTGATTTTTATGAGCAAAGTAAAAAATATCCAATAATTCAGCCTATATGCACCATATTTTATATTAATCATAAAAATTTATTTTTAATTCTAATTCAGCTAAAAAAATCCGTGATGTTATACTATAATATACCTTGTATTGTTATTTTAAATTTCATATTTATATGGAGGAATCATAATGGATAAGAAAGAGCTTATGTACGAAGGCAAGGCTAAAAAGGTATATTCTACCGAAGATCCCGCGTATTGCATTGTTTCATACAAGGACGACGCTACCGCTTTTAACGGCGAGAAAAAGGGAACAATCGTAGGCAAGGGCGTTGTTAACAACCGTATGAGCAACTTTATGTTCAAGCTGCTTGAGAAGAACGGAATCCCCACAGACTTTGTTGAGGAGCTTAACGATCGTGACGCGGTTCTTAAAAGAGTAGAAATCGTACCTCTCGAGGTAATAGTCCGCAACAAGGCGGCAGGCTCGTTCTCAAAGCGTTTCGGCGTTCCCGAGGGCACTGCATTTAAAACTCCCACACTGGAGTATTGCCTTAAAGACGACGACCTCGGCGATCCTATGATCAACGACAGCCAGATTATCGCTATCGGCGCGGCTACTCAGGACGAGCTCGACACAATCGCCAAGTACACTCTAAAAATCAACGAGGTTATGATTGACTTCTTTAAGCAGTGCAAGGTTGACCTTATCGACTTCAAGATCGAGTTCGGCAGACTTCCCGACGGCACAATCATCCTCGCCGACGAAATCTCACCTGACACCTGCCGTTTCTGGGATGTAGAGACAGGCGAAAAGCTCGACAAAGACCGTTTCCGCAGAGATATGGGCGGTGTAGAAGAGGCTTACGCCGAGATGATGAAGCGCGTAGGACTCGGCGAATAAACAATATAATTAAGATTGTAAATTACGAATTATAAAATAATCGGATGGTGAAATCTTGAATTATTCTTTCGATAATTACGCAAAGGAAGGCCTGCACGAGGAGTGCGGAGTCTTCGGAATATTCAGCGACGGCACAATTCCGCCGGCATACGCTTGTTACAACGGACTTCTCGCGCTTCAGCACAGAGGTCAGGAAAGCTGCGGAATCGCCGTTACTGACGAAGGTGTAATTGATTATCATAAAAATATGGGTCTGGTAACCGAGGTGTTCAACAACAGTATTCTTGATTCACTCCCGGGCCAGATGGGTATTTCTCACGTTCGTTATTCAACAGCAGGCGGCTCTGTGCTTGAAAATGCGCAGCCGCTTGTTATGCGTTATGTAAAGGGCACCTTGGCGGTTGCCCATAACGGAAACCTCACCAACGCGGTTGAGATTCGCCGTGAGCTTGAGCAGACAGGCGCGATTTTCCAGACGACAATCGACTCCGAGGTTATCTGTTATGTAATTGCGCGCGAGCGTTTGAAGTGCCACAGTGTTGAGGAAGCCGTAGCTGCTGCTATGCAGAAGATTAAAGGCGCGTATTCGCTGCTCGTAATGAGCCCGAGAAAGCTCATTGCTGCTCGCGATCCCCACGGCTTCAGACCGCTTTGTATTGGCAGATACAACAATTCATACGTTTTTGCCAGCGAGAGCGCGGCACTTGACGCCTGCGGAGCTGAATTTGTCCGCGATGTTGAACCCGGAGAGATTATTGTGGCTGACGGCAACGGAATCCACAGTATTAAGCCCGATTTCGGCAATAATAAAAAATCAATTTGTGTTTTTGAGTATATTTATTTTGCGCGCAGCGATTCTTTCATTGACGGTTTCAGCGTTTACGAAAGCCGTAAGCAGGCAGGGCGGATTTTAGCGCGTGAGTTTCCCGTTGAAGCCGATATGGTAATCGGCGTGCCCGAATCCGGCATTGACGCGGCTATCGGCTATTCCGAGGAATCCGGTATTCCGTACGAAAAGGCTATTGTCAAAAACGGATATATCGGCAGAACCTTCATCAAGCCCACTCAGAGCGACCGAATGAAGAGCGTTCGCATAAAACTAAACCCGATTGCAGATAAGGTAAAGGGCAAGCGCGTTGTTATGATTGACGACAGCGTAGTCCGCGGAACAACAATCGACCGCATTGTCACTATGCTTCGTGAAGCAGGTGCAAAAGAGGTTCATATGCGCATTAGCTCGCCGCCGTTTATGTGGCCGTGCTACTACGGAACAGACATTCCGTCACGCGGAGAGCTGATTGCCTGCAACCATACAATAGAGGAGATTACAAAGCTCAGCGGTGCTGATTCCCTCGGATATCTCCCTGTTGAAAAGCTGTCGGAAATGCTTAATTTCGCTGATGTTGGTTTCTGCGACGGCTGCTTTACAGGCAAATATCCTGCCGAGATTACCCACGAAACCTTCAAGGGCAAGGAACGCGGCGGAATGAATTTTGATAAGGATAAAAAAGAGAATTGTCAGGGCAGCGACAAGTAATTCGCTGTCGGAAAGGATATAAAATGATTAAGGATACCTACGAATCACCCTTGTCGGCAAGGTACGCGAGCAAGGAAATGAAGTATAT
Organism: uncultured Clostridia bacterium; assembly: GCA_946539105.1. Lineage (GTDB taxonomy): Bacteria > Bacillota > Clostridia > Oscillospirales > Acutalibacteraceae > Ruminococcoides. Next base: position 12,540 of record CAMNHG010000024.1, read on the forward strand.
TTTTTCTCCCGACAAGAAGTTCAGAACATGGAGACAGCTCTGGATCGCGCTTGCCGAGGCTGAAAAGGAGCTCGGTCTGCCCGTTACTCAGGAGCAGATTGACGAGCTTAAAGCCCACGCTGACGACATTAACTACGAGGTAGCGCAGGAGAGAGAAAAGCTCGTCCGCCACGATGTAATGTCGCACGTTTACGCCTACGGCGTACAGTGCCCGAACGCAAAGGGCATTATCCACCTCGGAGCGACATCCTGCTATGTCGGCGACAACACCGATATCATCATTATGACCGAGGGCTTAAGGCTGATTCGCAACAAGCTGGTTACGGTTATCCGCAATCTTTCTAAGTTTGCTGACGAATACAAGGCTCTGCCTACTCTCGGCTTCACTCACTTTCAGCCTGCACAGCCCACAACGGTAGGCAAGAGGGCTACGCTTTGGATTCAGGAATTTTTAATGGACTTGGAGGACGTGGAGTATCAGCTTTCAAAGGCTAAGCTGCTCGGCTCTAAGGGCACAACAGGAACACAGGCGAGCTTTTTGGAGCTTTTTGACGGCGACCATAATAAATGCCGTGAGCTCGACAAAAAAATTGCCCGGAAAATGGGCTTTAACGCTTGCTTCCCTGTATCGGGACAGACCTATTCGCGCAAGCTCGATTCTCAGTTCCTGAATGTTCTCGCCGGAATCGCTCAGTCCGCGGCAAAGTTCTCAAACGATATAAGACTTTTACAGCACCTCAAAGAGGTTGAAGAGCCGTTCGAAAAGAACCAAATCGGCTCATCGGCGATGGCATACAAGCGAAACCCGATGCGTTCCGAGCGTATCGGCTCGCTTTCAAGATATGTAATGGTAGACGTGCTCAACGGTTACTTCACAACCGCTACACAGTGGTTTGAGCGTACCCTGGACGACTCGGCAAATAAGCGTCTGAGCGTTCCCGAGGCGTTCCTCGCAATCGACGGCGTGCTCGCGCTTTGCGCAAACGTTGCCGACGGTCTTGTGGTTTATCCCAAGGTTATCGAGCAAAGGCTCAGAAAAGAGCTGCCGTTTATGGCTACCGAGAACATTATGATGGACGCGGTTAAAAAGAGAGGAGCCGACCGCCAGCAGCTCCACGAAAAAATCCGCGTTCACTCTATGGCGGCATCAAAGGTAATCAAGGAAGAGGGCGGCGAAAACGACCTTCTCCAACGAATTGCGGCTGACGAGGCTTTCGGCGTAACGCTTGAGGAGCTTGAAAACATCCTCCAGCCCGAAAAATACACAGGCAGAGCAAAGGAGCAGACAGAGGATTTCTTAAACGAATACGTCTATCCCGCGCTTGAAAAATACAGCGACATTGAGTCCGACAAACCCGAAATTAACGTATAATTACGTATTTATTAAAGGAGCAAAACTATGGTAAAAGCAATAGTAGGCGCAAACTGGGGCGACGAGGGTAAGGGAAAAATTACCGACGTTCTCGCCGACAAAAGCGACATCGTAATCCGCTTTCAGGGCGGTGCAAACGCAGGTCACACCATCATTAACGACTTCGGAAAGTTCGCGCTTCATCAGCTTCCGTCAGGCGTTTTCCACCAGAACATTGTCAATATAATCGGCAACGGCGTTGCGTTCAGCGTAGAGAATTTTGTCAAAGAGATGAAGGAGCTTGAGGACAGAGGAGTTCCCAAGCCGAACATCATCATCTCTGACCGCGCGCAGATTGTAATGCCGTATCACGTGGCGTTTGACTGCTACGAGGAGGAGCGTCTCGGCAAAAATTCCTTTGGCTCGACAAAGAGCGGTATCGCGCCGTTTTATTCCGATAAATACTCAAAAATCGGCTTCCAGATTAACGAGCTTTACGACGATCCCGACTCATTAAAGGAGAAGATCCACCACGCGCTCGAGATTAAAAACGCAACCTTGCAGAATCTTTACAACAAGCCTGCCATCACTGAGCAGGAGGTTTACGACAAGCTGATGGAGTACAAGGAGCAGCTTGCCGAGTATGTAGGCGACGCGTTTATGTTTATTCACAACGCACTTAAAGAGGGCAAGAATATCCTTCTCGAAGGTCAGCTTGGTTCGCTTAAGGACACCGACTTTGGCATTTACCCGATGGTAACTTCTTCCAATACAATCGCCGGTTACGGTGCAGTAGGCGCAGGTATTCCGCCTTACGAGATTAAAGAGATCATCACCGTTGTAAAGGCGTATTCAAGCGCAGTAGGCGCAGGCGAGTTTGTCTCGGAAATTTTCGGCGAGGAAGCTGACGAATTAAGGCGCAGAGGCGGCGACGGCGGCGAGTTCGGCGCGACAACCGGCAGACCGCGCCGCATGGGCTGGCTCGATTTGGTAGCAACACGCTACGGCTGTATGGTACAGGGCGCGACTCAGATCGCCTTTACCGTGCTCGACGTTCTCGGCTATCTCGACGAAATTCCCGTATGCGTAGGTTACGAGCTCGACGGCGAGGTTATCGACTATTTCCCGTCAACAACAAAGCTCAAAAGATGCAAGCCCGT
>CAMNHG010000025.1 GCA_946539105.1 uncultured Clostridia bacterium
TGTTCTGTGTGCTGTTATATAACATAATTATCTTCCTTTCGATAAACTGTAACAACTTATTTTACTACATTATTCGCCGATTGTCAAAGATTTAAATAGAGTTTAGAGTTATGAGTTGAATAAATTTATAGGAAATGTTTGTTGATAACCGTAGGGGCGGACGATTTAAGTAATAAGTAATAAGGAATAAGGAAATTTAACGGAAACGTTTGTTGTTAACCGTAGGGGCGGACCCGTGTGTCCGCCCAACGTATGAAATTATATGTTGTATTCCTGCCACTACAATAAAACCTACAAGTTACATTGTAGTGGCGACCCTTGCGGTCGCCAAAAGTCCGCGCAATATTAATTCAGTCGGGAAATAAACTTATCGGAACTGTAAACCTATCTTCTCGACCAAAATTATCAATTATCAACTATCAATTATCAATTATAAAAGCGTTCTCAATATAGTTTATTCTGTCGAGCTTTAATGTGTTTTTATCTACAAAAACCTCGCTTACATCAAAGCGACACTCACTCTCGGTATTGCTTTCTATAAGATATGCGGTTGCGGTTTTTATTATTTTACTCTGCTTGCGAAAATCCACCGCCTCATACGGCTGAGAAATTGTACCGCCGTGTCGGGTTTTGACCTCTACAAAGCAAATTACACTGCCCTTTGAAGCGATAATATCAATCTCGCCGTAGCTTTTGCGGTAGTTGCGGCAGAGTATTTTATATCCGTTCTTTTTGAGGTAAGCGGCTGTGTAGTCCTCGCCCTTATCCCCTGTTTTTTTAGCCGTGCTCACAATCATTTGTTCAAAATCTTTGTCAGGAAGCTGAGCCTGTGATACTTGCACGGACCGTATTTTTTGAGTGCCTCAACATGTACCTTTGTGCCGTAGCCCTTGTGCTTGTCAAAGGAATATTCGGGAAATTCCTCGGCATATTTGTACAAAAGCCTGTCCCTCGACACCTTCGCCAAAATCGACGCGCACGCGATGGACATTGACCTTGCGTCACCCTTGATGATAAACTCGCTGTCAATATCAAGGTTCGGCAGTCTGTTGCCGTCAATCATAGCGTAGTCAGCCTTTACGTCAAGCCCCTCTACCGCCCTTTTCATTGCGAGCATAGTGGCATTGAGGATGTTCATTTCCTCAATCTCCTCAACACTTGCAAAGGCGATTGAATACGACAGTGCCTGCTGTTTTATAACGTCAAACAGTGCCTCTCGCTTTTTTTCGCTCAGCTTTTTAGAGTCGTTAACGCCCTCGATTATTGTATTTTCGGGCAGTATTACCGCCGCCGCGCATACAGGTCCTGCAAGGGGACCTCTGCCTGCTTCATCAACTCCGCAGACGGCTTTATAGCCCTTTGCCGCCGCTTCTTTTTCAAATTCAAGCCAATCCATATTAATTCTCCGTTAAAGGTCTGCCGGGCATTTCAACCGTAATTCTTCCCAGCTTTGCCGCCCTGAACTCGTCAAGCAGCATAATTGAAGCGCGTTCGGTGTCGATTTCTCCGCCCGAGACCAACATTCCCCTCTTCTTGCCGATGTATTGCAAAAGCTCGTAGGAATCGGTGTTGTCCAAATCCATATCCTGCAGCTTAAAGCGTTCGGTAAACTCCGCAGGCTTTAGGCGTTTAAGGAAGTCGAGCAGCCTTACGGCCAAAAGCTCGGTGTCGATTACCTGATCCTTAACCGCACCGGTAAACGCCAGGTGCTCGCCGACGATTTTATCGTCAAACTTAGGCCAGAGCACTCCGGGAGTGTCGAGCATTTCGAGATTATTTGAGATTGTAAACCACTGGTTACCCCTTGTAACGCCCGGTCTGTCCTCGACCTTGGCACGGTTTTGCCTGGAAATTCTGTTAATAAACGAGGATTTGCCGACATTCGGAATACCGACAATCATTATCCTCATCATCGGGTTCTTCATACCCTTTGATTTAAGCCTGTTAATCTTTTCGGCAAGCACCTTGTTAACCGCCTGGGGGAACTTATTAAGCCCTCTGCCGCTTTTGCAGTCAACGGCGATCGCTGTAATATTTTGCTTTGCAAAGTAATCAATCCACATCTTGGTTGCGGTCTGATTAGCCATATCACACTTGTTCAGAAGAATCACCCTCGGCTTACTCTGAATAATTCCGTTTAAGTCGGGGTTGCGGCTGCTTACCGGGATACGCGCGTCGATAATCTCAGCCACGGCGTCAACCAGCTTTAGGTTAGCCTGTATCTGCCTTTTGGTTTTGGTCATATGACCGGGAAACCATTGAATATTCTGCATTTCACTCATATTTTTCCTTCCTAATTAAAAACAAAGCCTATTTCAAACTGATGAAACAGGCTTTAGATTTTTTGATTAATAAAGATAACCGAAGTGGTTAAACGGGAAAGCAACAACCTGAGCCTTGCCGATAACGTCCTTGACGTCGATAAGACCAATCTCTGTGCTTCGGCTGTCAAGCGACACCTGACGGTTATCACCCATTACAAAGATTTTGCCCTCGGGAATAACGTCGGGAATCTCGTTATTGCCGTAGTTGCCCGAGAAGGTTGTGCCCTTGATGTACGGCTCGTCAATAACAACGCCGTCTACAATAATGCGGTCGTTTTCTTTATCGAGCTTAATCGTCTGGCCTTCCTTGGCGATAACACGCTTAATGATGGGCTTTTTGTACTCGGCACCGTGAGAGATAACAACAATATCGTTATTATTGGGCTGGTAAAAAAGATTAGTTACAATTACCTTGTCGTTAGTCTGAAGCGTATCGTTCATAGATGTGCCGTCAACGTCAACCAGTCTGAACACAAACGTCAAACATACCACAACAATAGCGATAGCGAAAACTATGCAGCGAATCCAGTCGTAAAGCCCGGCGGTACCGCCCTCCTGCCTTGCGGAGAGAAAATACTCCTTGCCGTCCTTTGATTTTTTAACCGGCTCTTTTTCCTTCGGCTCTTCATCAGCCTTATAAGGAACATAGTAATCGTCGTAATCGGGAGTTTTATCCTTTTTATCCTTGGAAAGATACATCTCGGGATTTATCTCTACAGCGAGGTCATAGTCCTTGTCAAGGCCTTTTTTATTGTCGCTCAATTTGTTCACCTACTTTGCTTAAATGAAAGTGCGAACATCGCATTTTCCTGTTATGTAAGAAAAAAGAGGAACTTTAAGCAAGTCCCCCTTTAAGTATTCGAGAATTTACTTACGAAATTCGAGATTTTACTTACGGATTTGTTCCTTAACCTTAGCAGCCTTACCAACTCTGTCACGCAGATAATACAGCTTGCTTCTGCGAACTTTACCGTAGCGAACTACCTTAACGTCCTTTACGTTGGGTGAATGGAGAGGAAATACTCTCTCAACGCCAACACCGTAAGCAACACGTCTTACTGTGAATGTCTCTGCAACACCGCTGCCTCTTTTGGCGATTACAGTGCCCTCGAACATCTGGATTCTTTCTCTGTTACCTTCACGAATGTTTACCGATACTCTGATAGTATCGCCGATGCCGAACTCGGGAACGTTCTCTTTAACCGAACCGGCAGCAATAGTTTTTAATGCGTCCATTTTTTATCCTCCTAATATTTACCCGATATTCATACCTAAAAGCAGCGGACTATCAGTTCTTAAATGACGGCATAAACCGTAATTTGAGCCACGTCGCAGGTCACGACGGAACCAAATGCTAAAATATTATACCATAAAGGAATCAATAATTCAAGTACTTTTTTTAATTATTTTTGTAATAATGAATTATGACCCGATTTTATTTAATTTTTCCAAAAAGTCAGTAAAATACTGCGGAAGCGGTGAGTCAAACTCAAGGTATTCTCCGCTTACGGGGTGTATAAAGCCGATTTTTTTGGCGTGCAGGCACTGTCCCTCAAAGTTTACCTTTTCTTTTTTTACTCCGTAGACCTTATCTCCTGCCACAGGATGACCCAAATACGCCATATGAACCCTTATCTGGTGGGTTCTGCCGGTTTCAAGCCTACATTTAATGTGGGTATATCCCCTGTAACGCTCTATAACGCTGTAGTGCGTAACGGCATTTTTGCTGTTCTTTTCGGTAACGCACATCTTTTTGCGGTCGTTTGGGTTTCTGCCGACAGGCGCGTCAACCGTACCGCTGTCGTCTTTGAGATTGCCGAATACAACCGCCTCATATTCCCTTGTAAACGAGTGCTCTTTTATCTGCTTTGCAAGTCCCGTGTGGGCAAAATCGTTTTTTGCCACAATCAGCAAGCCGCTTGTGTCCTTGTCGATTCTGTGGACAATTCCCGGGCGCATAACTCCGTTGATTCCCGACAGGCTGTCCTTACAGTGGTAAAGCAGGGCGTTTACAAGCGTGCCGTCGAAGTTTCCGGCAGCAGGGTGAACTACCATTCCCTTCGGCTTGTTTACGACAAGCAAATCGCCGTCCTCGTAGACTATATCAAGCGGAATATTCTCTGCTTTGGCTTCATAAGCCACAGGCTCGGGAACGCTTACATTTACAATATCTCCGCTTACCAGCTTTTGTTTTTTATTTGCCGGCTTGCCGTTAACGGTAACAAGCCCTTTTTCAAAAAGCGCGGCCGCCGAGCTTCTTGAAATTCCGATATCGCTCTCGGCTACAAATTTATCCGCCCGTATGCCGTTTGAAGAACATTCAAGCCTGTGCTCAGTCATTTTTATTTTCCTTTTTTATTTCCTTTTTACCGCTTTTACCCGACTTAAACAGCATATAAACCGCAAGCGCGATTACGCCGCCCGTAATGCAGTAATCGGCAAAGTTGCACACCGGCGGAAAGAACGACAGACTGAGGTAGTCAATAACATATCCGTAAAGGATTCTGTCGATAAGGTTGCCGATTCCGCCGCCGATAATCAGTCCTGCAAGCACATAAAACAGCTTGCCGCCGGGACGCTTAATGAACATATACATCAAAATGCCGATAATCATAAGCGAGGTAATCACGATAAACACCCAGCGCATATCCTTGAACATACCGAAGGCGACTCCGCGGTTTTCCACATAACTCAAATTAAACAAGCCCGGTATAACCTCCACCGTGCCGACAGGCTTGATACTATTGACAACATTCAGTTTTATTATCTGATCGACCGCAACCACCGCAGCGGCTATAATCAAAGCGATAAAAGGCATAATTCCTCCGAAAGATAAATCGGCGCAACAAAAAATCGCACCGATTTATTTATTAAAAAGTTTTATTGTAGGTTTTCACAGCAGCGACTGCAAAGCGTGGGATGTTCGCTGTTCTGACCGACCGTTTTGCTGATTGACCAGCAGCGTTCGCACTTTTCGCCCTCAGCCTTTTCAACGCTGATTTCAAGCTCTCCGCCGTTGTCGTTGACCTCAAGCTCCGAAACGATAAACGCGTCCTTAAGCTCGGACTCAGCCTTCTTGAGGAAGTCCAGCTTGCTGTTGCCCGCTGAAAGAATAACCTTGCTCTCGAGCGAGCTTTTGATTGTCTTTTCCTTAACAAGGGGCTCAATCGACTTTTTAACGTCGTCTCTGAGGTTATGAATCTCATCCCAGAAGCTCATAAACTCGTCGTCATAAGCGATATCAACCTTTTCGTGCATATCGTTATAGATAACGTGAGACTTAACGTCACCCTCGGAGTGCGGCATATATTTCCAAATTTCGTCCGAAGTATAAGCCAAAATTGGGGTTAACATTCTTGTCATGGCGTTGAGGATAAGATAAATCGAGGTCTGAGCCGCACGTCTGAGCTTGCTGTCAGCCTTCTCGGTATATAGTCTGTCCTTCAAAACGTCAAGGTAGAAGTTGGACATATCTACAACGCAGAAGTTGTGAATGCTGTGATATACAATGTGGAACTCGTACTTATCATACGCCTCCTTAACCTTGTCGATAAGGCTGTTGAGCTTAAGGAGCGCCCACTTGTCAATAGCGGTGATCTCGTCAAGAGATACCATATCGGTATCGGGGTTAAAATCAAAGAGGTTGCCGAGGATATATCTTGCGGTGTTCCTGATTTTTCTGTACGATTCCGAGGTTTGTTTAAGAATATCAAAGGAGATGTTAACATCTGACTGGTAGTCGCAGGAAGCAACCCACAGACGGAGAACGTCGGCACCGTACTGCTTGATAACCTCCTGGGGACTGATACCGTTGCCGAGAGATTTACTCATCTTGCGCTTTTCCATATCCAAAATCATACCGTGAGTAAGTACGGCTTTGTAAGGAGCAACGCCCGTTGTGGCAACAGATGTAAGCAGCGAGGACTGGAACCAGCCTCTGTACTGATCGTTACCCTCAAGGTAAAGATCGGCAGGAAATTTAAGATAATCACGGCGTTTTACAACGGCGGTGTGTGATGAACCGCTGTCGAACCAAACGTCCATAATATCCTTTTCTTTATCAAAATCAGCGCATCCGCACTTTTTGCACTTGGTGCCCTCGGGCAAAATCTCGTTTGCGTCGTGGTTAAACCAAGCGTTAGAGCCTTCCTTGCCGAAAAGCTCAGAAACCGCGAGCATAGCTTCCTTTTCAATAAGAGGCTCGCCGCAGTCCTTGCAGTAGAAAATCGGAATAGGTACGCCCCATTTTCTCTGGCGCGAGATACACCAGTCTTTTCTGTCGCGAACCATAGAGGTAATTCTGTCCTTACCCCAGGCAGGAATCCACTCAACGGTGTTGATAGCGTCAACGGCCTCGTCCTTGAAGTCGTCAACCGAGCAGAACCACTGGTCGGTTGCTCTGAAAAGAATCGGAGACTTACATCTCCAGCAATGCGGATACTGGTGGATAATCTTTTTAAGGGCGAACAAATTGCCGTCGCTGTCGAGCTTAATGGCAATTTTCTTGTTTGCTTCGTCGGTGGTAAGACCTGCGAACTCGCCTGCTTCCTCGGTGAGAACGCCGTCGCCGTTAACCGGGCAGATTACGGGAATCTCGGGGTAATTGCGGCAAACATTGTAGTCGTCAACACCGTGGCCGGGAGCGGTATGAACGCAGCCTGTACCGCTTTCGAGAGTTACGTGGTCGCCGACAATAAGCAGCGATTCACGGTCAAGGAACGGATGTTGAGTTTTCATATACTCAAGCTCGCTGCCCTTGATTGTAGCTGCAACGGAGTAGTCGGTGATTCCGGCTTCTTCCATTGCAGATTTATACAAATCAGTAGCCATTACGTAGTACTCGTCGCCGTGCTGAATAACGGAGTACTCATAGCGCGGACCCACGCAGATTGCTACGTTAGCCGGGAGAGTCCAGGTAGTGGTTGTCCAGATTACAAAGAACACCTTAGACGGGTCAATGCCCATAGCGGAAAACTTGCCGAGGTCGTCGGTAACTTGGAATTTTACGTAAATTGAATGGCAGGGATCCTCAGCATATTCAATCTCAGCTTCCGCAAGAGCGGTTTTACATTCGGGGCACCAGTAAACGGGCTTTAAGCCGCGGTAGATGTAGCCCTTGTCAGCCATTTCGGCAAAAACTTTAATCTGTTCCGCCTCAAACTCGTGCTTTAAGGTAATGTAGGGGTGATCCCACTCACCGATCGCACCGAGACGCTTAAACTGCTCGCGCTGGTCGTTGATGTAACCGGTAACAAACTCCTCACAGAGCTTTCTGAGCTCAACTACGGAAATATCCGCAGAGCTGCCGATTCCGGCTTTTTGTCTGGCTTTCAGCTCGGTAGGCAAACCGTGGGTATCCCAGCCGGGAACGAAGGGTGCCTTAAAGCCCGCCATATTTTTATAACGAACAATAAAGTCCTTTAAGATTTTATTAAGAGCGTGGCCGAGGTGGATATCACCGTTAGCGTAAGGAGGACCGTCGTGAAGCACAAAGAGCGGCTTGCCCTCGTTATGCTCCATCAGCTTATCGTAAAGCCTCTCCTCCTCCCAATTTTTGAGCGTTACAGGCTCGCTTTTGGGCAGACCTGCGCGCATAGGAAAATCGGTCTTAGGCAGATTAAGGGTTGCGTTATAATCTTGGGACATTGTTTAATCTCTCCAGTAATATGTTTAGTAATTATTCGGCTGAAACGTCGTAGTTATCGCCGAACTTAAGGTGATTGAACTTGCTCTGGCGTTTTACGGCAACCTTTGTGTCGTCGGCAGGCTCATCATACTTGGGCTGAACCTCCTGCTGTTCAGGCTGTACGGGCTGAGCAGGCTCAGTCTTGATTTCCTCTGCGGGAGCGTAGTTGATCTCGCTTTCCGCAACAGGCTCTGTGGGATATTTTTCATCGAGCATCTTCTGTGACTTTTCGAGGTCAACAGATGTGGGAAGCTCGTCAATTGCCTTAATGTGTGATCTGTAAAGCTCAATAAGCTCGTTTCTGAGCGCGACGGCGTCAGCCTGAAGTGAAAGGTAGTTGTCTTTCTCCATAGCTGTCATCTTGTTTGCCTCAACAGAGAGTGTCTGAGCCTTTTCCTCGGCGTCGCGAACAATTTTAGCAGCCTTTTCTCTGGCTTCTTTAATGCACGCGTCGCTCATCTTTTGTGATGTAAGCAAAGCGTTTCTTACGGTTTCCTCGTCGGCTCTGTACTCCTCAAGACGGGTAGCGAGTCTGTCAATTTTATGTACAAGGTTGGTCTTTTCCTTTTTGAGCTGCTCAAAAGAGGCAATTACCTCATCAATAAACTCGTCAACGTCCTCGGCATTATAGCCGCCGCTGAAGGACGCTTTTCTAAAACTGACGTTTTTAATCTCATCAATAGTTAACATATATTCCTCTCCTTATCTGTAATGAATAATTGATATTCTTATCCGGTGCTTTTTGGTCTCGCCCAACACACCGTTTATTTTAAATTTACCCTTTCCCCTGACGGTCAGAGTATCGCCCTCATTTACTGTTTTGCTTATATTGGTGCACTCAATAAAATTCAGGGAAACATTGCCCGATAATATTACGCTTTTTGTCTTTTCTCTGGACAGTCCCGAAACCGCCGCGACAATGTTGTCAAGCCTCAGCGATGACACAATAGCGGACTTTTCCTCTACCCCTCTGCCCTTTGGCAGAAAATTAACATCGGCGTCAGTCACCTTTACTCCGGCTCTGCCGATTTTGGAAATTTGGGACTTTACATAATCCGCAATCTCGCTCTTTACAAAGACAACGCACCTGCCGTCCTCTACCAAAATATCGCCGACAGTCTCACGCTCAATTCCGAGCGACATCAACGCTCCCAAAAAATCGCGGTGAGTCAGCTTGTCCGCAGGACGAAAGCTAAACTGTAACGCGTCAATCGGGAACTCGGGGTTATCGTCAAAATAATCAAGACAGAGTACCTTTCGCTCGCTGTCAGGATATCCGCCTGAAAAGCTGTATTGATTAAAGCCTGCGGATTTAAGATACTGCTCAGCCAAAGCCTGCTCCGCCTCGCTCATAAACGAAAAGAAATAAGGCTTTTGCCGCTTTTGGCATAAAAAGACAGCGTCATCGAGCTTAGAAATAAACAGTTTATCTTTATCAGAAGTAAACACCGCTGTTTTCAAGCTCATCAAGTAAATCGTCGCCTGTCAAATCAACGTTGCTGGGAATTATAATATATGTGTTAGAGGCAACTCTTTTGATTTTTCCGTTGTTTGCGTACGCAACACCGCTGAGGAAGTCGAGGATTCTTCTCGCCATATCCTTGTTGGTGTCCTCGAGGTTAAGCACTACGGTGTGAGTCTTAGTAAGCTCGTCGGCAATAGCGCGTGTTTCCTCGCCGAAGCGTTCGGGCTTAAAGATACCTACCTGCAGCTTTGCGGTAGCGTTGATATTAACAACCTTGTTTCTTGAAGAACCGCCTGAGCTCTGTCTGGATCTTTCCCTTACAGGCTCTTCTTCCTCGTAATCGTCACCGTCGTCGGCATAGCCGTACTCGTCGTACTCATACTCGTCGTCGGGAGCGTCCCACATACGTTTAAACTTGTTTACAATTCCTGCCATTTTATATTCCTCCTGTTATGATTAGATTCTCTAAAGTAGTGAATCAACTCAAACTTTGTTTTTTATGTGTAGTCTCTTGCTCCGAAAAGCGAAGAACCTACTCTTACCATATTTGCGCCTTCGAGTATCGCCTCGTAGTAGTCGGCTGACATACCCATCGACAATATACTCATATTTATATTATCTAATTTTTTTTGCGATATGTCAATAAATAACTTGTGCATATTATTAAAATATTTTCGAATTTTTCGTGTATTATCACAAATTGGAGGTATTGTCATCAGTCCTTTGACCGAAATTGACTCCAATTCGGCAATTTGGCAGAGCAATTCTTCGAGCTGTTCCTCAAACACGCCGGACTTGTTTTCTTCCCTGCCGATATTTACTTCAACGAGAATATCGGTTGTAATATCTCTTTTTTTGGACTCCTTTGAGATTTCCTTTGCCAGCTTAAGGCTGTCAACCGACTGAATCAAATCGACCTTGCCGGCAATCTGCCTTACCTTATTAGTCTGCAAGTGACCGATAAACTGCAATGAACAGTTCTCAAGGTTATATTCGTCGTACTTTGAGAGGAGCTCCTGAACCCGGTTTTCGCCGATGTGGTCAAGTCCGAGCGAAATAGCGTAGTTGATAGTCGCGGCGTCAACGGTTTTTGTCGCGGCAAGGAAGGTTATATCCTCACGCGTTTTGCCGGTTTTCTGTGCCGCCTCGGCAATTCTCTCGTTAATCATTTTATAGTTGTATTCTACATCAGCTAATGACCTTGCCGTCATACAAGTCATCTCCTTTTACAATTACTTTGTCATATAGCGATATGGTCTCGCCGTTAAACAAAATACCTTCCTCGGGCTGGGTGTCGCAGATAACATAATCGTCGTCCGCATACAAAATAGAGATTTGCTTAAACTGAACCTCGCTTCCGTAGAGCACGTAAACGCCCTGAACCTTCTTTTGCTCCTTATGGGAGTTGTCGTTTTCATCGTAGGTTGTCTTGGTTACGTAGTCGTCGTGAATAGCGCGCTTGCTTATTCGAAGTCCGGTAAATGTTCCCAGTCCTATTTCGATAGGCTCTTGCCTTGCCTGCAAAATGCCGTTGTTCATATAGTCGCACTGTAAAATCACAAGCGCGTTGCCGTTTGAGGAGCGGGTAATCTTATAAATCTCAGCCGGAATAGACTCGGTGCTTGCCTCGGTAAGAAGTACCGTAACCGCGCTGTCCCAGATTGTAAGGTTCTGAGCCTCGTCGCTTGTTACCTCGCATGCCACGTACCATTTAACGTTGCTGATTATCTTGCCGGCTGTGTTTGACGGAACCTCGGACTGCTGAGGATTTTTGAGCCCTTCGAGCGTCAGATTGTCAATATCTGCGTAATTGAAGGCGTTTTCATAACCGTCGCAGTACTCTGAGAAATATCCTGCCTTGGGGCTTTCGATAGAGCCTGTGCTTTTTCCTGCCGAGGCTCTTAAGGTCTCTATCTCAGAGGTGAGGTCGTTTATTTCGGCGTTGAAGTTCTTAAGATTGCCTGTGTAAAGCAGTCTTTGGTTGATTGAAGCGAGCAGATTTTCGGAATCCGCCTTAACGCCGTTAATATTGAACTTGTTGGCGTCGTCAAGGTAAGTAATCAGCTTGCTTTTGATGTTGTTATTTATAATATCAAGGCTCATTGTGCCCGAGATTGTGTTCTTCTGAATGTACTCAAGCGAGTCCTTCTTAGCCTGGAGCTTATCCGCGTTAGACTGAGCGATAGCGTCCTTCTCGTTTGAGTAAACCTTTGCGATTTCTCCCTTTACGTTAACGGTGTCTCCGGTTGAACAGGAGTATGACAGAACTCCGTTGGTGTTGTTGGGAATTATAGTTTCGTCACGGATGATAAATCCGTTTGAGTATATTTTATCTGTAACCGTAGCCATAACGGCATTTTCAGTGGGGTACATTTCAAAATTCGCGCTTATAAGAAGGTAAGCGACATATACGATTGCGAGCACGGTAAGAGCCGCAACCAGTATTCTTTTAAATAGCAGTTTATCCATAAGTCAATCCTTTGTCTGTAATTTGAAGTGCCTGTTCAAAAAGCTGTTCAAATGAATCTGCTTTGTCGGGATACAGCCAGTTGATTTCTTTGTCACGCTTAAACCACGTGATTTGTCTTTTGGCGTATCTTCGAGTTTCCTGTTTTAGCTTTTCAATACATTCTTCCAAAGGAAGCTCTCCCTTTAGGTAAGGAAACAGCTCCTTGTAGCCGATAGCCTTTACCGACGTAAAGCTCAGCTCTGAGTTAAAAACACGCTTTGCTTCCTGAACAAGCCCTGCCTCCGCCATAAGATCAACGCGCTTGTTTATTCTGTCGTACAGCTTTTGCCTGTCCTCAAAGTTCAGCCCGAGCTTAACCACGCTATACGGGCTTTCTCCGGTTTTTGAATTTTTGTTTTGATCGGTAATTGTAATGCCTGTAGTTTTGTAAAATTCAATCGCGCGTATAACGCGCTTCGGGTTTTTTTCGGTTTCAAGGCGTTCTGCCGATTCTCCGTCAAATTTTCTGAGCATATCGAGAAGATAATCAATACCCTCGGAATAATACAGCTCCCACAGCCTGTCGCTCAGCTCGGTATCGCGCTGACTTTCATGAAAGCTGATGTTGTTGAGTAGTGAATCGACATAAAGTCCTGTTCCTCCGACAATAACCGGAATTTTACCTCTTGAAGATATATCCTCTATGCACTTCCTTGCGTCGTCAACAAACATCGCTACGGAGTAGGTTTGATTTGGCTCAAGAAAATCCACCAAATGGTGCGGTATTCCCTGCATCTCTTCTATGGTAGGCTTTGCGGTGGCAATCTGCATACCCTTATAAATCTGCATTGAATCCGCCGAGATTACCTCACCGTTATACCTTTTTGCAAGCTCTACGCCGAGCCTTGTCTTGCCCGATGCGGTGGGTCCTACGACCGTGATTAGTTTAATTTTATTGTTCAAATAATCACGCCCTGCCAAACTGATTTTCTATCTCGGATTTTTTCATAGTTATGCAAATCGGTCTGCCGTGAGGGCAATACCTGATTTGAGGATTATTTTTGAGCGTTTTGATAAGCTCGATTAGCTCATCGGCACTGTTCTTGTTGCCTGCCTTAACCGCGCTTCTGCAAGCTACATTTGCGTAGAACCAATCCATTTTTTCGGTGTAAATATTTGTTTTTCCCTGCGCTATGTAACCTGCCATCTCGGTTATACAGTCGTGTATTTCCACCGCGTCAATATACTGAGGAGCACTGCGCACAATTACGGTTGAATTGCCGAAATCCTCAACATCAAACGAACAATCGGAAAACATTTGCAGGTTATTAATAGCCGCGTCGTATTCGTTTTTACCGAGGGTTACGGTTACAGGCTGCAAAAGTATTTGCGCGGAAGCACCTGCCTTTTCTGCCTTTAGCTTTTCGTAAATGATTCTTTCGTGAGCTGCGTGCTTGTCAATAAGAATCATCTCTTTTTTGTTTTTCTCAACAATTATATAGGTATCGAACAGCTCGCCTATGTACTTAATCTCGTCCTCCTGCTCATCAAGCAAAGTCGGGATAGAGTTGTGATTTTCGGTAACAGTAAGCTCGCTGTTATTATCAATGTCAATTTTTTGCTGTACAAAGTCCGTTTTGGGAGATGTATCTGTTGATTCTTCCTCAAAGTCGGGATCAATCAGCGGAATTTGCTTTTCTTCTCTCGCCTTTGACTTGTACTCCTCGATTTTCTGCTCCCTGAGCTTTTCGTTTCTGACAGCCTGCTTTGAGTAAATATCAAACGGATTGTCGTTATCGGAAACTCTGAGGTTATCAATATCAGGCTTTATGTCAAGCTCTGAGATAACATCGGGCTTTGGCTGAGGCTGATAAGGCTTTTTCTCGGGTGAAATCCGAGCCTTTGCCTTTTCTTCCTTTTGAATTATATAGCCGCCGCTTGTGAACGGATTGAATTTTTTGATATCGTTAAAAGCGGTGTTGTTCTTAAAGGAAGCCTGCTTTTTGTCGTCATTTTTAAGAAGCGAGGATTTTACGCCGTGGTAAACAGCGTCAAACACAGGGCGTTCATTGACAAAACGAACCTCAATCTTTGCCGGGTGAACGTTAACGTCGATTACCTCAAACGGAACGGTGATATTTAGCACGCAGGAAGGAAACTTGCCGACCATAATAGAACCTTTAAATGCCTCTTCCAGTGCCGCCATAGCGGTTCTGGACTTAACATAACGTCCGTTAATAAAGAAGTTCTGCATATTTCGGTTCGGCCGCGAGTGAACGGGCTTTGACACATAACCCGAAACCTTGACGGAATTGAGCTCGTAATCGACTGGGATTAAGCCGTTCGCAAATTCTCTGCCGAACACCGAATAAATCGCCGATAACAGCTTGCCGTCACCGAAGGTTTTTAGCGACTGCTTGCCGTCGCGAATGTATGTAAACGCGATTTCGGGGTGGGACAGCGCAGTTTTATCTACAATATTAGACACGCTGATTCCCTCGGACACATCCTTTTTAAGAAACTTTGCCCTTGCAGGGATGTTGTAGAACAAATCGCGGATAATAAACGTTGTGCCTACAGGACAGCCTGCGTCGTCGAGTGAGATTTCCTCTCCGCCCTCAATAATATAGCTTGTGCCGACGTCCTCGTTTACATTCCTCGTAATCAGCTGGAGCTTAGACACCGCGCTGATTGAAGCGAGAGCCTCTCCCCTGAAACCGAGGGTGGAAATATTGTTAAGGTCGTTTTCGTATTTGACCTTACTTGTGGCGTGGCGGAGAAACGCGACCTTTACATCGTCGCGCGCAATTCCGCACCCGTCGTCGGTGACGCGCATAAAGGTAGTTCCGCCGTTTTTAATCTCAACGGTGATGTTCTTCGCGCCTGCGTCTATTGAATTTTCAATCAGCTCCTTAATTACGGAAGCAGGTCTTTCAACAACCTCGCCTGCCGCGATAAGCTCCGCAACGTG
>CAMNHG010000026.1 GCA_946539105.1 uncultured Clostridia bacterium
TCTCTTAGCTTGTTGCCGAGAAGCCCGAGGGTTAAGGGTGTGCCGTAAATCGGAATATCAACCCTTGACAGAAGGAAAGGCAAGCCGCCGATATGATCCTCGTGTCCGTGGGTGAGGACGATTCCCCTTACCTTGTCCGCGTTTTGCTCAATATAAGTAAAATCCGGGATAACAAGGTCTACTCCGAGCATATCGCCGTCGGGGAACGCCATTCCGCAGTCAACAATAATAATATCGTTCTCGCACTCGATAAGGGTGATGTTTTTTCCGATCTCATTAAGTCCGCCCAAAAACGAGATTTTTACCGAAGGCTTGCTGACCTGCTTAGGCTGAACCGCCCTGCCCCTTTTTCGGGTGATTTTATTGTAGCTCTGCCTTGTATTGTTTGATTTTGATTTTACGTTTTTTGAGTTCCGATTTTGCTTTAGCTTGAAATTCTTGTTTTTTCCGGTTGAACTCACAAAATTACCTCCATATTTCTAAAAATTTTCCGTTCATTTATTTTGAATCCTTACAACAGGATTTATATATAAAATAATAAATGGGTAGAATACCCCAAGCATACATATTCATTTTATTTTAACTTAAAACAAGCCTTAATGTCAATAAGATAAAAGAATTATAGATGACTAAATAAAAAATTTTTTGGGAAATTAAGGAATTGCTATTGTTATTATCCCCCATTTGTGGCAAAATATAGTTTAGACAAACAGATAAAGGAGATTTTACCGTGAAAAGAGTACAGATTTTTACCGACGGTGCGTGCAGCGGAAATCCCGGACCGGGCGGCTGGGGCACGATTCTGAGATATAACGGAGTAGAAAAGGAGCTTTCGGGCGGAGAAAAAGAAACCACCAACAACCGAATGGAGCTGACCGCGGTAATTAAGGGGCTCGAAGCCCTTAAGGAGCCCTGCGAGGTTGAGCTGTACAGCGACTCGCAGTATGTTTGCAACGCGCTGAAGCTCGGCTGGGCTAAAAAGTGGCAGGCAAACGGCTGGATGCGCAACAAAAAAGAGCCCGCGCTTAATCCCGAGCTATGGGAAAAGCTGCTGGCACTGTGCGAAATACACTCATTGGAAATAAACTGGGTTAAAGGTCACGCGGGGCATCCCGAAAACGAAAGGTGCGACAGGCTGGCTGTTGCCGAGGCTAAGAAATTCGCGTAATATTATGAAAAACTGCCGTCTGCGCTGTGCGGACGGCGGTTTTGTTTTAAAAGAGTAAACGCCGCGATTTTTCGCGGCGTTCTGTATAGGATGACTGTTTAATAAAAACGTTACTTTTTTTCTGTTAACAGCTTGTTAAGCTCTTCCATAAAGGTGTTGATGTCCTTAAACTGGCGATATACCGAGGCAAAGCGGACATAGGAAACCTCGTCTACCTTCTTGATTTCCTCCATAGCGAGCTCGCCGATTTGCATTGTGGTAATCTCACGGTCAAGGCTGCTTTGAATTTTGGCCTCGATATTATCTACCATTTTCTCAATCTGCGTCAAAGAAACAGGGCGTTTTTCGCAGGCTCTCAAGATTCCGGCGGTCAGCTTGTTGCGGTCGAAAACCTCACGCGATTTGTCGCGCTTAACCACGATGATCGGCACGGTTTCGATTACCTCGTGAGTAGTAAAGCGTTTGCCGCAGTTTAGACATTCTCTGCGGCGGCGGATTCTCTCGCCGTCGTCGGCGGAGCGCGAATCTATGACCTTGCTTTCCTCAAAGCTGCAATACGGACACTTCATAAACAACACCTCTATTATTCCTTAAAATAATTATAACACATATGTAAAGGAAAATACAACAACATTTTATTTACAATATTATTACAATACGGAGCTGTTTTTTCAATATTTATCGGGCTTTTATAGGTTGCGGTAACGCTTTACCTTGCGGTTGCGCTTTTTGCGGGCGCGGTGAACCCGTGAGGAGATAAAGTAGATGATCAGAAGTATGACGATAATTCCGATGATAACGAGAAACCAATAGGATTTGAATATCGTACCGGCGACATCGAGCACCTCCAGGATCCCACTCTTATCTACTTGTTCAATCGGAACAAGGTTTACCGTTGCAATGAGCTGCTTTTCTTTGCCCTCTTCAACGTAATATACGGACGCGGTACCGACAGGCTTGTCGGTATATAGCGGAGCCCTGACCTCCTCGGGAGTGTCGGTCTCGACTACTATATTGCTGGGCATATAGCCCTTTGGAACAATGGCGTTTAAGTTCTTTTCGGGCACCAGAGATACCGACTCCCTTCCCCACGCCAGCTTTACCTTTTGCTCGCATACAGGGGTTTGCGCGCTTTTAATCGTCTGTAACTCCAGGTCTACAAGTGCCCAGCGGAACAAATCGGCGGCGTCGGTGAAGGTATAGTATTCCTCCATCTCGCCCTCCTTATACGGCGCGCCGAGCAAGACAGCCATATACGAGTGACCGTCGGCAGCCGCGGTAGTTACCAAACATCTGCCGGCTTCGTCGGTTGTGCCTGTTTTGATACCCTTGGCGTAGGTGTAGTAGTATTCTCCGCCGCGAGCCTCGTCAATGAGGTAGTTTGTGGTGACAAGGGTTGTGTCGTCGCCCTCGCAGGTGTACTCGGTAGCGTTTGAAATCTGCTCAAAATAAGGCAGCGTAAGCGCGTATTTTGAGATTTTGTACAGATCGCGCGCTGTTGTATAGTGGTCGGGATCGTGCAGACCGTCGGGGTTCTTAAAGTGAGTGTTCTCACAGCCGAGCTCGGCAGCCTTGTCGTTCATCATCTGAACGAACTTGTCAACGTCTCCGCCGCCGACATAATCGGCAAGGGTTAACGCGGCGTCGTTGCCCGAGGGAACCATCATACTGTAGAGCAAATCTATTACCTTGACCTTATCACCCACGTGTTCTCCGAGGTTAGCCATTGAGCTTCCGGTGTTGCGGAGCTGGTCGATAATGCTCTGCTTAACCTCTACCCTGGTATTTTCAAGGTCGGGGATATTTTCGACAGCTACAATGTAGGTCATAATCTTTGTTGTAGAGGCAGGGTACCGCTTGGAATCGGGATCCTTTTCAAAAACCGTCTGACCTGAATCCATACTTACAATCAGAACTGACTTGGATTTTACATCGACGTTGTTCGAAAAAGAAATTGCCCCCGCGCCGAGAGTGGATGACAGCAGAATAACGCAAAGAGCCATTACCGCCGAAATCAGCTTTACAACCGTTCTTTTCATACTTTTTCTCCCTTCTAATTAAGCGTATTTTTACCGCCGCGGTCAAACAGGCGGTCAATCTCCGCGTTGAGAAGCCTTAGCTCGTCACAGCGGAGGTCTTTGTATGTAAACAAAATATAATCGACAATTTTTTGAGACAGCTCAAGGCTTTTTGTGTCGGCAAAATCTGCTATTGAAAGCTGCGGAAGTCCGTGCTGTCTGCTTCCGAAAAAGTCACCCGGACCGCGCATTCGCAAGTCCTCGTCGGCGATTTTGAAGCCGTCGTTGGTAGAGCACATAACCTCAAGTCTTTGCTTTGTCTGCTCGTTTTGACGGTCGCTGATAAGCACGCAGTAGGACTGGCTGCTTCCTCTTCCGACTCGTCCCCTGAGCTGGTGAAGCTGGGAAAGTCCGAAGCGTTCGGCGTTTTCTATCACCATGACCGAGGCGTTCGGAACGTCTACTCCTACCTCGATTACCGTTGTGGCAACAAGCAGCTTTAGCTCTCCCGAGGCAAATTTGCTCATTACCGCCTCTTTTTCGTCGGACTTCATCTGTCCGTGGACTACGCCTACCGGGATATCCGAAAACTGCTTCAGCATAAGCTCAGCCGCGTATTCCTCGGCGGAAGCGACGTCGTCAAGCTCGCCCTCCTCAACCAAGGGACAGACGATGTACGCCTGTCTGCCGGCGGCGATTTCCTTTTTTATAAAGCCGTAGACGCGCTGCCTTTGGCTTGTGTTAAAGAGCACGGTTTTGACGGGCTTTCTCGACGGCGGAAGCTCGTCGATAATCGAGATATCGAGGTCGCCGAAGATTATAAGCCCCAGGGTTCGCGGAATCGGCGTGGCACTCATTACGAGCAGATGGGGATTTTTGCCCTTTGACAGCAGCTTTGCGCGCTGAGCTACACCGAAGCGGTGCTGCTCGTCGGTCACGGCTATGCCGAGATTATTAAACTCGGTTTTGTCGGTAATCAGGGCGTGAGTGCCGATGACAAGGTCGATTTCTCCGCTTTGAAGCTCAGATCTTACGCGTTTTTTTTCGCTTTCCTTAAGCGCGCCTGTCAGAAGCTCAACCTTGATCCCGGTATTTTCCAGCAGGCCCCTGAAGGTTTCAAAATGCTGTCTGGCTAATATCTCGGTAGGTGCCATAAACGCAGCCTGAAAGCCGTTTTTGATTACGGTATAGCATACCGAAGCGGCTACGGCGGTTTTACCGGAGCCTACGTCGCCCTGAACAAGGCGGTTCATCGGGGCTGATTTTTCGGTAATATCGCTTATGCAGTCGGCTATCGCGCGTTTTTGCGCGTGGGTCAGCGTAAACGGCAAATATTTCTCAAATTCTTCGGAGTAATCATGTTCAATTTTTACAGAGCTTACTCCCCTGCTGTGGCTTCGCAGGTTTTTCATACCGAGATTCAGCACCACCAGCTCCTCGGCAACAAGGCGTTTTCGCGAGCTTTCGAGTTCTGCGGAATCCTTCGGAAAATGGATGCCGTTCAGTGCTTCTTTAAGTCCCCAAAGATTAAACGCCTTGCGAACCTGCTCGGGAATCGGGTCGTTTACAACGGGCGGCAGCAGCTTTAGCGACTGCCTGACGGCGTTGGTTATAGTCTTGCCGTTCAGTCCTGCGGTTTGGCGGTAAATCGGGTGGATTCCGGAAGCCTCGCTGACAGATGAAAAGGTCGGAGAGGTCATTTGCACTCCGTAATCGTTGAACTCTATTTTTCCGTAAAAGAAATATTCTATTCCGTAGGTCAGCATTGAGCTGATGTACCTGTTGTTAAAAAATATTAATTGCAGAGAACCTGTGTCGTCATAAACAGCACCCTTTGAGATTATCTTTCCGCCCGACACACGGCGGTCGGATATAGGCGCGGCAAGTACGGCCTTTACACAGTAAACGCCGCTTTGGGTGATATCCGCAATTTTAGTAACGTCGCTCCAGTCCTCATAAGCGCGGGGATAAAAGTTTATCAGCTCGCCTACCGAATTAACGCCGAGCTTGCTAAACTGCTCAACGCGCTTCGGCCCGATACCCGGTAATTCGGACAGGGGCGTTTTATATAATGAAGCCATAGATCAATCTAAAAAACAAGCGGTCAGCGAAGGGTTCACTAACCGCAATTTGATTATAATATTAACTTTTAATTTTTAAGTTCAAGCTGCTAAGTTCCGACCCGCCGTTACAGACACTTTTACGTTAAGTTAAACCTTGCAAAAGGCGGATTGGATGCAACGTCACGTTGCTTATTCTACGCTGAGAATGAAGTAGTAAACAGGCTGGTCGCCCTTTACAAGCGAGATATCCGCGCGTGAGCCAAACCTGTCCTGAAGTTCCTCGTAGGCTTTCTCGGCGTCCTCCTCGGTTGTGTCCTCACCGTAAATTAGTGTAATAAACGCGGTGTCGCGCGTTACCATACTCTTGGCGAGCTTTACAACAGCCTTAACGGTGCTCTTCTCGGTGATGGTGAGCTTGCCGTTTTTAAGCGCGATTATGTCGCCCTCTTTAATCTTCTTGCCGTCAAACTCGCTGTTGCGTGCCGCAAAGGTAACAAGACCTGTGCCTACGCCGTGAGCCGCGTCCATCATAAGCTGCGCGTTGCTCTCGGGCGAGATTTCGGGGTCGAAGTTAAGCATTGCCGTCATACCCTGCGGAATCGTCCTTGTGGGAACGATAACAACTGTTCTGTCCTTAACGAGCGGAACCGTCTGTTCAGCCGCAAGAATGATATTCTTATTATTCGGAAGCACAAATACCGTCTTTGCCGGAGTTGCGTTAACAGCCGCCAAAATATCGTCTGTGCTGGGGTTCATACTCTGACCGCCCGAAACTACGTTTGTGCAGCCGAGGTCGGTAAAGAGCTCCTTCATACCCTCGCCTGCGGCAACAGCAACAAATCCAAAGTCCTCGGTAGGCTCCGCGAAAACGAACTCCTCCTTGGGGGATTCCTTCTTTGACTTTTTCTTTGCGGTCTTTTTGGAATTTTTCTTTGCGTTCTTGTGCTGCTCCTTCATATTCTCAACCTTTACGGTGAGAAGCTGACCGAACTCAAGTCCCTTTGTAAGCGCGTTACCGGGGGTTTCGGTGTGAACGTGAACCTTGATGATTTCATCATCGTTAACGACAACTACGCAGTCGCCGATTTCCTTTAAGAAGTCGCGCAGTTCCTCGGGATCGGTCTCAATCTTGGGGTCTCTGCCGACAATAAACTCTGTGCAGTAGGTAAATTCTATATCGTCGTCAAACTCGGCAGCGGCACTCTCGAAGGTTTCGATTGTGGGCTCGTTTGTATCTTCAACGTACTCAACAATCACGCCGTCCTTGATGAAGGAAAGCATACCCTCAAAGATTGAGCAAAGTCCCTTGCCGCCTGCGTCAACAACGCCTGCTCTTTTGAGCACGGGAAGAAGCTCGGGGGTGATAGCGAGTGCTTCGTTTGCCTTTTCTACGATTGTTTCCCATACAAAAACGGGATCGGAGTTTTCTCTTGAAGCCTCAACGCCTGCTTCGTAAGCCATTCGCGCTACGGTGAGGATTGTGCCCTCGGCAGGCTTTGTGACCGCCTTATAAGCAGCGTCTACGCCGATTCCGAGTGCCGCGGCGATGTTTTTGCCGTTTACCTCGTCAACGTCCTTTAAGCCCTGGGCAAAGCCTCTGAAAAGAATTGAGGTGATAACGCCCGAGTTTCCGCGCGCTCCTCTGAGCATTGCGGAAGCTGCGGTTTTTGCTACCTCGCCTGCATTTTCCGCGTCGCAGTCCTCAAGGGCTTTTGCGGCTGCCATTACGGTCATCGACATATTTGTACCTGTGTCACCGTCGGGAACAGGGAAAATATTGAGGTCATTGATATGGTTTTTCTGCGCATTGATATTGTGCGCGCCGGAAATTATCGCGTTCTTTAGAATCTCTCCGTTAATCATTACTGCACATCCTTTTTGTGTATCTTTTAAAAGATATAACATCAAACATTACTATTATAATAGATTATTGTAAATTTTTCAATAGATAAAGATTAGATAATTGTTAAAATTTTTACTATTCTATCCTGATACTTTCGGCACTTATGCACTTTGCGGAGCAGTCGTCTACCTCAAAAACCACTCCTTCGAGCTTGCATTCACCCTTTGCGAGGTCAAAGCGCGCCGGAAGTCCGGTTTTGAGTCGGTTTATGATGATGTCGGTCTTTACGCCCAGGACAGAGTGGATTGTGCCGGTCATCCCGGCGTCGGTAATATAACCCGTGCCGTTCGGCAGAACCGTCGCGTCGGAGGTCTGTACGTGGGTATGGGTTCCGAAAAGTGCCGATACTCTGCCGTCGAGATAATATCCCATAGCGCGTTTTTCGCTTGTGGCTTCGGCGTGAAAATCTACTATAATTATCTTTCCTTCGGCGAGCTTTAAGGCTTCATCGACGGCTTCAAAGGCGTTTTGGAGTCCGTTTTCGACGTCGATATTGCCCATGATGTTGATTACGCTGACAACGCGCCTGCCCATATCGAGGTTGATAACACCGTGGCCGGGAACACTTTTTGATGAAAAATTGTACGGTCGTGCGATAAATTCAGAGCTGTCGAGAAGCTCGTAAACCTCCTTGCGCCTGAACGAATGGTTGCCCAGCGTTACGGCGTCCACACCGCTGTCAAAAAGATGCTGAGCGGATACAGGGGTTATTCCGTTGCCGTCGGCGGAGTTTTCTCCATTGCAAACGACCAAATCTATAGCGTTAAAGCGTTTGAAGGCAGGCAGGTTTTTGCGCAAAAACTCGCATCCGACCGAGCCTACTACATCGCCGATACATAAAATCCTCATACTCTCACCTCGATTAATTCACTAAATTTTAGAATAACACATTTCCTGCGTTTATTATAACATAAAATTAATGCTCTGTCACGTTAAAATCTACGCTTTGGGCGATATTGCGGTTAAAGGTGTAATTGCAGGTATAGATAAAAGAGTTTTCGTCCTCTGATATTTTTATATCTCTGCTCCTGACCGTGGCTGAGGGATTTTCAAACGCTTCGTACAAAAGCATTGCCTTTTCAAAGGTCTGCTGTGCCATTTCCCTGTTTTCTTTTACCGAGATATTGTTTAACTCATAGCTTGTTTGCGTGGTGATTCCGAGGGGTAAGGCGTTGCCGTTTACCGAAAGATTAACGCGGTTCTCAGAGCTTACGGACTGCGGATATGCTGTGAAATTCAGACTTGCAGGAAGACTGAGCCACAGGAAATTCAGCTCTTTTCTGTCGGTTTTATTTTCGCTTACAGAATAATAATTATACTGCTTTGGAATTTTTAATTCGAATTTAGAATTAACATCGGCATATACCTCCGCTTCCGCCCTGACAAAACGGATTGTGTCCTGTCCTGTCGGCAAAACTCCGCTCACAAGCAGGTCGCCCTGCTTAACTCCGCTCCCCTCGCCTACCGCGCTGAAGCCGTTTTCGGCGATTATTTTTGTTATTACGCCGTCGCAGTCAGCCTTGATATTGCACGGAGATTGGCTTTTAGGCTCGTCGGACTTTTCAGCCTTTTCCCTGACGTCGGCGGTGGACTTGCAGCCGAGGTTGTTGATACTCACCCACGACAGCTCGTCAATGTCCATCTGCACGGCGCGCTGAGAATCGAGCACGTCGATTGTCCACTTGAAGGCTCCGGGATATACGCCGTTATCGGCAAGGGCTTCACGGATTTTGCTGTCGCTGACGGTTTTCGCGCCGGTGATGTCAACCGTCCAGATAAACTGCGATAATACGATAAGCAGAACCGTGCCGAGCAGCGCGCCGATTGGCAGTCCGAGCCGTGAGGAGTGCCTTTTTGCGAAGAACGGAAAACCGCGCTTATTTGTAATTTTCAATTTTAAGCCGGCGCGCTTTGCAATATGCCTTGCCCTTTTGTAATCCGAAGCCGCCATTTTTGCTGTGATTTTGCCCTTTGACGGGTAGGCGTCCCAGAGGTTCAGCTTATTTACAGCGGCGGCATTTAAGAACCTTTCGGGGAATTTTCCGCTTGCGGTAAAGCTGACATAACCCTTTAAATGTCTGAAAAATTTTAACAGCATAGCGCACCTCAGCTTATAAACTCGATTTTGTTGACAAAGCCGCAAACCTCTACCGATGAGGCTGTTATGCACCTGACGCTCAGCCCTCTGCCGTAAAATGAGATTATAACGCTTGCGGTGTTGATTTTAATGTTTTCGGGCTCGTAGAGCAGGATTCCCGTTGAGCCTTCCACGCAGATTTGTCGGTTCCCTGTCATTTCTATCAGCGGTTGAAATCCTGCGTCAAGCATAGGAGGACGGGGATTTTTATGTTGGTTTTTCAAATTTTTCACCTCAAAAATATTTATCATTTATATTTATGCAAAACGGCGCATATATATTATCGGTGATAAAATGTATATTAAAAACGCTTTGGACAAAGGCGGAGGAATTATTAAAGTGATTTTGATTATATCTGCCGCCGCGGCACTTACCCTGTCATCACAGAGCTGCAAGGATGGCGTGATTAACGGAGTTGAGCTGTGCTTGAGGGTGCTTATCCCCTCGCTGTTTCCGTTTATGGCACTGTCGGCGTTGACGGTAAAGCTCGGGATTTGCGGCATAATCGGCAGACGGCCGGGCGGTATTACAAGAAAAGTTTTCGGTGTGAGCGGAACACTCGCCCCTGTGGTTTTGCTCAGTCTTATAGGCGGATATCCTGTCGGCGCGAAAGGGATTGCGGAGCTGAAAAACTCCGGCGCGATTAGTGAGGACGAAGCAAAAAGAGCTTCGCTTTTCGCGGTCTGCGCAGGACCGGGTTTTTTGATTAACTACGTCGGCAGTTCGCTGTACGGCAACGCGCATATCGGGATGATTATACTTCTCGCGCAGGTGATTTCCGTAATCTTAACCGGCTTGTTTTTAAGGCTGATTTGCGGCGAGGTCAAGAGTTATAGTTCTAAAAAGGAAATTTACATTAAACCTTTGCCGTTATCAAACGCGCTGGTCGAGAGTACATATTCCGCGGCTGACGGTATGGGTAAAATCTGCGCATTGGTGTTGATTTTTTCCGCCGCGACAGGAATTATAAGCAATATTCTCCCGGGTAATCTGCTGAAAATCTGGATGATACTCGCCGAGGTTTGCTCAGCTGTGAAGCTGACGGCAGGAGAATATCCGCTTTGGGTTACAGCGTTTGCCGTGGGCTTCGGCGGAATATGCGTGCATTTTCAGATTTTTTCCGCGTTGGACGGAATCAAGATAAACAAATTATTATTTTTCTTTATCAGAATTATTCAAGGTGTTATAACCACTCTGCTGACTTGGATTTTCAGCAGTATATTTACCGCGGAAACCGAGGTTTTTTCAAGCGGCGAGGTGCAAAACAGCGCGCTTTTCGGCGGAAGTATAATCTCAGCCGTTGTACTGACGGCGGTTATGTTTTGTTTTATATTTTCCATTAAGAATATCAGGAGGTAATTTTATGTGCGGAATTGCGGGATGGATTGAAAAGGATTCAAATATGGCTTCGAGGAAGGCAGCACTTAACGCTATGTCGCAGACGCTTGAACGCAGGGGTCCCGATGAAAACGGACTTTATATCAACGGCGACACGGCGTTGATTCACCGCAGGCTGGCGGTTATTGACATTGAAAACGGCAAGCAGCCTATGGCGGCAGGGATTGACGGCGTTACATACGTTATTGTGTACAACGGCGAGATTTATAACGCTCCCGATTTGCGCGAGGAGCTTAGGGCGGACGGCTTTCATTTTCGAGGACACAGCGACACCGAGGTTGTGCTGAAAACCTACATCAAGTACGGTGACAAATGCCCTGAAAAGCTCAACGGAATTTTCGCCTTTGCGGTGTTCCGCTCCGACGACAGGAGCGTGTTTTTGTGCCGCGATAAAATCGGCGTTAAGCCGCTGTTTTACAGCGAATACAGCGGCGGTCTGGTGTTCGGCTCAGAGATTAAGGCTCTGCTGAAAAGCGGCGTTGTGAAGCCGCAAATTGACGAGCAGGGACTTAACGAGATTTTCTTTTTAGGCCCCGCGAGGACTCCGTCCTACGGTGTGTTTAAGGGAGTTTTTGAGCTTAACCCGGGCGAATGTGCCGTTTACAAAAGCGGCAGGCTTACGCGCAAAACGTACTTTAGCATTGAAGCGAAAGAGCATACCGACAACGAAAAACAGACGATTGAAAAAACACGGTATTTGCTGACCGACGCGATACAGCGGCAGCTTGTCAGCGACGTTCCGCTGTGTATGTTTTTGTCAGGAGGACTTGACAGCAGTATCATCGTAAAGACCGCCTCGATGTACCAAAAGGAGCACAAGCTCGGCAAGGTTCACACCTATTCGGTTGAGTACCGCGACAATCAAAAGTATTTTGAAAAGAGCCTGTTTCAGCCTACGCGCGACTATGAGTACATCAAGATGATGGTAAAAAACGCCGACACAAAGCACAACGAGGTTATTCTTGATAACGAGCTGCTCGCCGACGCGCTTTACGACAGCGTTGAGGCGCGTGATTTGCCGGGTTATGTTGATGTTGACTCCTCCCTGCTTTTGTTTTGCAGAGAAATAAAAAAGGACTACACCGTCGCGCTTTCGGGCGAATGTGCCGACGAGCTTTTCGGCGGTTATCCGTGGTACCACAACCGCGATATTTTGTTTGAGGACTGCTTTCCGTGGTCGAGAAGTCAGGATATAAGGCGGTTTATCCTAAAGGACGGCGTGCTGAAAAACGGCGAGGAATATGTGCGCCAGCGTTACCTTGACACCATCAACGCCGCGCCGAAGCTAAAAAGCGACAGCGAAACCGACAGACGTATGCGCGAGATGTTCTACCTGAATTTTTACTGGTTTATGCAGTGCCTGCTCGAGCGCAAGGACAGGTGCTCGATGTTCAGCGGACTTGAGGTGCGCGTGCCGTTTTGCGACTACCGCCTTGCCGAGTACGCATACAATATGCCGTGGGAATTAAAGGCGTACAATGGACGTGAAAAGGGCATTGTGCGCAAGGCGTTTGAGGATATTCTGCCGAAGGAGATTACGTGGCGCAAAAAGAGCCCTTACCCGAAAACGCACAACCCTGTTTACTTTAATAAATGTGCCGAGAGGGTTAATATTATTCTGCAAAAGAAAAATACTCTAACCGAACTCCTTGACAAAAAGGCGGTTAAGAGCATTATCGAAAATCCCGACAGCATTAAAGAGCCGTGGTACGGTCAGCTTATGAAGGCTCCGCAGATTTTGGCGTATATTATTGAGCTTGACTACTGGTTTGAAAAATACAAGGTTGAAATAGTTTGATGTGTGTGGTAGAATATAGTATCTGATATTTTGTAGTTGCGCAATGAGGAATTGTGATGAACAGGAAGTTATATGAGAAAACCGTTAGGTTTTTTAAGGAAAATAAAATAGCTCACGCTGTTCTGGTTTTTACCTATAAAATACTGCCGAACATAGTTTTTGTCGCGTACCCGATAATGCTTGTGGTTGAGTTCTTCATCCTGGGCTTTTGCTGGGAATGGTTTAAGCTGGTGCTTATTCCGCTGTTTACGCTGATTATCGCGACAATTATGAGACTTGTTATCAACGAACAGCGGCCGTATGAGAAGTACGGAATCGAGTCGGTATTCGGCAAGAAAACCGAGGGCAACAGTATGCCGAGCCGTCACACCGTAAGCGCGGTTGTTATCGCTATGACATTTTTATATGTCAATATTCCGATTGGAATAATTATGCTTGTCGCGGCGTTTTTGATAATTCTATCAAGAGTTCAGGCAGGCGCGCATTATATGAGAGATGTGCTTGTCGGCTTGATTATCGGACTCGGCGCAGGGCAGTTGCTTTGGGTGATATAAAATCTATAAAAAAAGCTGTCATTCTCAATGTTAGTTGAGATTGACAGCTTATTTTTTAAGCAACATACATTACAGGTCCGCTTAATATAAATACAAGCGAAAATAAAATGATTATTGATGTCAAAAAAGTAAAAAGGGCTGTATAACCGAACGCACGGGCGGTTAGTACTGTTTGTAAAGGAGCACCGTCTTTGTTTGAAACAATACGCAAAATTACCATTGCGGTAATATACAACAGTATCGCAAAAGCAAATAAAATAATCATCAAATTGAGAGTATTTTGTGAGGATATATCCGGAAGATTATCCCAATATTTTACAAAAAATATAAACGATGTAAAAACAATTAAAGCAGAAAGGATTATCATTATAAAAGCAATAACCGAGATGTTTTTAAGGCTTGGTTTGGTTTTTGTGTTTTCATGCTCTGCTTTGCTTATACTTTCATCATAGTTCAATAGTTTTTTTGAAAACTTTTTATACAAATACGCGACAATAAAAACACATATTACAAATAACGCTCCGACTATTACAACCAATGCGCTGAGCTTTGATGACATTGGGTCAACAACCGTATTAACCGCCGGCAAGCGGTCTGATACAGCAGAAAAGCGGCTCCACGTTAAAAAAAGAGCGACGATTTGATTTAAGGAAATCAGCATATGATACAAAGCGTTATCAACGGCAAAACAACTAAAGACGGCTGTTATAACCGGAATAATCAAAATCGGTGCTAAAATTGATATGCCGTATTGATAAAACAAAAAACCGATTAAAAAACCTATATACGGCAACAGCAATGCCGGAATAAAAAACGGAAGAAAGATTGATTTTTTAGTCACGCGTATCACCTCTTTAATTGTATTATATCATATAATATTTTAAAAGACAATAGAGCTGTAATTGTTTATCAAAAAAAGCCTGCCTTAAAGCAAAAGCTGAAAGACAGGCTTGATTTTTGTATATGAAACCGAATTATTCCTTGAGGTCGCTTGTGCAGTGCGGGCACTTTGTAGCGTTGATGTCGATTTCTGTGCAGCAGTAGGGGCACTTCTTTGTTGTAGCCTCTTCCTCTGCTTCCTCTTCCTTTTTCTTGAGGTTGCGGAGCTTGTTGATACCCTTAACCATCAGGAAGATGATGAGAGCCATGATAAGGAAGTTGAGAACTGCGGCGATGAAGTTACCGAACGCGATGGGTCCTACGTTGAGAACCGCTGTCATCTCTTCGATTGTCTTAGCACCTGTGATTTTGCTGATGATGAGCTGGATACAAGGCATAATAATGTCGTCACACAGTGAGGTTACGATTGCGCCGAAAGCAGCACCGATGATAACACCGACTGCGAGATCCATTACGTTGCCCTGGCTGATAAATTCTTTAAATTCAGCCATAAACTTTTTCATTGGATATTCCTTCTTTCTCTTTTTTATAAATATAAAACAGTTGAAAGTGTAAAGTTGAAAGTTGAAAGTTTAAGACCTTTCTTCCCGACCAAA
This sequence comes from uncultured Clostridia bacterium, assembly GCA_946539105.1. GTDB lineage: Bacteria > Bacillota > Clostridia > Oscillospirales > Acutalibacteraceae > Ruminococcoides. The sequence goes on from CAMNHG010000026.1 coordinate 14,536, forward strand.
AATTTTCAACTTTCCATTTTCAACTTTCAATTATTTAAGTATTGCCTTATGGAATACCTTTTTGCCCTTTTTAATTACGGCAAAGCCGTCCGCGAAGTCTGCGGAGGTGAGCTTTTTGTACACGTCCTTAACCTTTT
>CAMNHG010000027.1 GCA_946539105.1 uncultured Clostridia bacterium
CACTTATATATGTGATAAAATATGAAGTTAAATCATCTTCTCCTGCGGGTTCTACAGTCTGAGATTCTGTCGGAGGCGGATAATACTCTGTTGGCGGCGGATACCACGGCTCAACCCACGGATCTGTCTCATCGGGCGGTTCTTGCGTAACAGGCGGCTCTGCGGGGGAATCAGTGAGGGGTTGGGTATCACCGGAGGAAGCTGTGGCGTTTTGAGCTTTATTGCCGTTACCATTGTTCTGTGTTCCTCCGCGAGCCGCCTGACGGTTCGCGCTTTGTCTGCCGGGCTTAGCCGCTGTATTATTATCACCGGAATTTCCGCCGCTTTCGGATGGCTCGGTAACTGCCGGTGAAGCACTGTTATCCGTGCCGAATATTACGGGAAGATTATCAGTCGGAGCGGTGTAACCGCCCGTGCCGTTTGGAATTGTGTCGTCCGGCGTTACGGAATAACCGGAACTGTAGTCTGTGTTTGGCTTGGTAAGATTAACATTGTTTTTGCCTACTCCGAAAATCATTGTGAGCGTTACCGCAAAACCCATAACCACGCACGCCGCAATTACAGCCGCATAGCGGTATAAGAGTATCGGTGCAGGCTTTTTATGCTCTTTTGAGGGGATTTCGAGCGCGTTTTGTACCCAGCTTTCGGGGAAGTCGATTTTTATATCTTTTAGTTTTTCAAAATCAAATTCATTCACGCTCATCACCTCCGTAAATCGACTTTAGCTTTTCGCGTCCGCGCTTAAGGCGGGTTTTGACCGTGTTTTCGTTAATTTTGAGGATTTCGGCGATATCTTTGACTGTACACTGCTCACAGTAGTGCAGATACAAAACCTCGCGGTACTTTTGAGGGGTTTTTAAAAGTGCCCAGAGGACGTCGTTTGTATCGTCGGTAAAGTAGGTTTCCTCTCTGTTAACGTTTTTAAGGGGTATAAAAAGTTTGTTTTTTCTGACGCAGGATACGCACTCGTTAATCGCAACGCGTATAAGCCAGGCTTTAAGGTGATTTTCGCCGGTAAATTGGGGTGAATTGGTAAACAGCTTGACAAACGTGTTTTGAAAACAGTCTTCAGCGTCTGCATAATTCTGTAATCGAATTATGCAAATATTTGCAACGGCTTGGCTGTATTTACGCACAATCTGCTCATACGTCAAACCGGCATATAGTTTTTCCGGCATTTTATCACCCCTCTATATATAAAACGCCTGAGAGGGCGTTTTTGGTTTCATTATTTTTTGAGAAAACTTAAAAATTATGAGAAAAGTAAAATGAGCCGCCGACCGAGGTCAGCAGCTCATTGTTTGCTGTAAAAATATTACTTGAGATATGTTGTTGTATTGCCGATTTTTCCGCTGATTCCCTTGAATCCTGTAGCGCAGCATACATATACTCTCATATTAGCCGCTCCAATGGAGGGAACTGTGAGGGTGTTGTTTGTAACGTTAACAACATCGCCTGTAACAGCGTCGATGTACTTGCCGTTGGGAACATTGTTGAATGTCGCGCCGCCGGAGATTGTTACACACGCGAGGCTGTCGGTTGAGCTGTCGGTGTAACGGCGGATATACGCGATATTGCCCGAAGCAACTGCGTACTGTCCTTTTTGGAGAGCAGGAACTGCTCTGCGGATAGCGTTGAGCTTCATCAAATGCTGTGCGAGCGGCTTATTAAGCGTATTTGCAACTGTGCCGGAAGCTGTGTACTTACTGAAATCGGTTGCGTTAACGTCGCCCTCGAGGTAGTCGCCGTAGTAAGCTCTGCCTGAGTTTTCAAGCGAAATCAATGTGCCCTTATCAATAAGCTCGCCCTTCTTGAACTCTACCTCGGAGCCGTAGTAAACGCACGGGATTCCGCGGAAGGTGAACATAAGGTCAAGGTTTTCTGCCCAAGTCTGAGTACCGCCTGTAAAGCGTGTGAACTCGTCGGGCTGCTCGGGAGCATAGTCATGAGAATCAACGTACATTACGTTGTATGTAGCGTCGTTGTAATACTTATCGGAAGCCTTTGCAACACCGAACGCACTGCTTGCCGAGCCGAACATTCTGTGCATTGTAAAGTCGATTGCTTCCATACCCGAAGCCTTTGAACGGTCAGGCTTGTGATAGGTTACTCCGCTGAGCGTAGCGTTTGTCGAGGTCGGCTGACTGCTGGGGTTATCCTCGGTCTTGTAGTGATCGAAGGTGAGGTTCATATTGGCGTTAATGTCCTCAGCCGTTGTACCCCAATGCCAGCTGTTAGCCCACTTAGAATTGCTCTCTTTCCATGTGTAGTAGGGAGCTGATTCCTCCGCGTGACCGCGGTACCAAACCTCGGTATAGCGTGTGCAGATTTCGCCGAACATAAGGAAGTTGGGCTTGCCTGCAGCCTTTGCGGCGTCGTGGAGCTGGTCGTTGAACATCATATTAAGCGTTAAGCGCGGAATGTGCCTTACGGTATCAACACGGAAGCCGTCAACGCCCATTTCAATGTACTTGCTGTAGGCGTCAACTACGTGCTCTGCAACTGCGGGGTTCTCGGTGTTGAGGTCAACGCAGTCGCCTGCAATCTGCGAGAACTTGGTTGTCCAGTCGTCGTAGTTAGGATTCTGGAAATAACCGGTGTGGTAGTAGTTGTTCGGGTTATAAGTCTCGCTTGTCGAGATTTTAGTCATCTCGTAATCCTTTGTCTCGGGAATACCGGTTGTACCGTTGCCGACATTGCCGGGATAGGTTACGTTCTTCATCAGGTTCAGTCTCTGCTGATACTGAGTTCCGGGCTGCTGCTTCCAGTAATCCTCGGGAGAGCTCAGTCCGTAGGTTTTGAGCAGGTAATCTGTGGGAACCATTGAATCCTCAAGGCTTGCCATATCCTTGGTAGTGTCCTTCTCAAAGAGCGGACAGAAGTATGATTCGCCGAAGTTACCGGTGTGCTGGAGAACAACGTCCTGATAAATCTTCATACCCTTCTGGTGAACGGCGTGGATAAGATCCTGATAATCAAAATCGTCGCTCTCGTAACGGTAATCAACCGTGCCAAAGTCCATAGCGTGGTAGCCATGGTAGTCGTAACCCGAGGCGTTTGTAACAACGGGAGTTACCCAGATTGCGTTAAAGCCGAGCGCCTTGATATAGTCGAGCTTATCGGCAAGACCCTTGAAGTCGCCGCGCCAAGCCGGGTCGGAATCGGGGTTGTTAGCGTTGCTGTCGTCCCAGCAGTGAACATCGTTGCCGGTGTCGCCGTTATAAAAACGGGTTGTCATTACAAAGTAGAGTGTATCCTCACGCGGATCTGAGCTGTCGATAGGGTCTGTCTGGTCGGGATCGTACTTTGACCACTTGCCGTTGTCAAACCACCACTCCTGAGTGCCGCCCTCGGCAGCAGTGAGCTTTTGCTCCTTGGAGTACTGCTTGCCGTCTGCTCCGGTGATTAGCGCGTTAACCTTTGTAACGCCTGTAACAGTGTAGTTGAACCATTCGCCCGAGGCAGTCATTTTCTCGCCCGGGTAGGATTTGGACATCGCCTTGTTGGTGGGGAGCGAGTTCCAAAGGTAAATGTAAGGTTGTGTAAGGCCGTCCTGCCTTGCGTGAACTATAATCTGCTCATTAGCTGAAACCTCTTCGGCGTCATCTTGAGAAACCGCCGCTGAGGTTGTAATAATACCAACCGAAATTGCAATGATTAAAGCCAACAGGACAGCGCATATCTTTTTAGCTTGCGTCATAATTTACCCCCTGAAGGTTAATCTGAATATATTTTTCTTTAATGGAATTATTTTAAGAGTGCCTGCTGAATAAGAGTTGCGTCGAGAACGGTGATTTTGCCGTCGCCGCTCATATCCGCAAGTGCGATATTAATATCCTTAGCCTCTTCATACTCCGCTACGTGCATCTGAACGTATGTTGCGTCCTTGATGTTGAAGTAATGGTCCATATTAGCGTCGCCCTTGTTGTAGCCCGACGGAGTTGTGGGCTGAGGTGTTGTTGTAACGGGAGCGGTTGTAGCAACAGGAGTTGTAGGCTTAGCTGTTGTGGGCTGCTCCGCTGTAACGGGCTGAGTCGGGATAGGACCGTCCGCTGTAGCGGTGTAGTTGTAGGTCTTTGTAACCGTTGAGTTGTCGGAAGCCTGTACATATACGTTAACAACGTAGTTACCTGCCATTGTGGGGGTGAACTGATATGTGTTGTTAAGTGTGTAGTAAGGAGTGTTCTTTACACCGTTGGGATCGGTAACGATGTACTTGTAGAACAGCAGGTTTGTACCTGTCTTACCGCCGCCGGCGTTAACCGTAACGGTGTTTGCAACGCCTGCCTTGATAATGTTGAGGTTAGCAGGAGTTACGCTCTTGATAATCGGCTTTGTAACCGAAGAATCGTCTGCAACTGTGAGCGCGAGTGTACGGCTGTTCTCGTTACCTGCGGTATCCTTGAAGTCAAACGTAATTGTGTAGCTGCCTGCGGCTGACGGAGTCCATGTTACGGACTTTGCGGTGCTGAAGTTAGAGATAACCGATGTACCGCCGCCGGCGTTTGTTACCGAGAACTTGTAGTAAACGGTTGCGCCGTTTATGTTTTTAGCCTCGGCACTGAGAGTTACATCCATTCCGGGGTAGATGTCGCTTGAAGGATCGGCTGTGTAGGAGCTTACGCGAAGGTCGCTTGTGTCGTAAACCTTCCATGTGCCGCCGTCGTAAATCTGTCCGTCATGCGCTGTGAGGTCGGTTGTTTGGCTTTGACCGTTGTTGCTGAAAATACAGTTTGCGTATTTCTTTGAAGCGGTGTACATCCAAACGTCATCGTCAACCTTTGTCATAGCCTTGCCGGGCCAGCTGCTGTTGCTGTCCGAAGAGCTGTTCCACATATAGCAGTACGGCGATGACCAGTTATCATTGTTCTTATAATAAACTGTTGTGCCTGTTGATGTAGAACCGCCGCTTGTTGTAGGCTGAACCGCGGAGGTTGTTGCGGTAGAACCGCCGGCTGAGGTAGTCTCCTGAGGAGCGTCAGCGTATGCTGACCATGTACCCGCCTTGAGGTCGTAAATCTGACCGCTCTTGCCCGGATAAGTTAGGTCGGTCGTCTGGTTGTCACTGCCGCCGCTGCCGTTGTTGAAAATCACCTTGTCAAAGGCCTTGGTAATCTTGTAAGAATAAACGTTATCCTTAACAAGCGTCATTTTTACGCCCGGCCATGCGGCATTGTTGCCGAGGCTGTCGCTCCACATATAGCAATATACATTGCTCCAGCCGTTGTTTAGCTTAACATAGACCGTATCCCCGGCGGCAGCGAAAGCACTTACAGTGCCTACGAGAACCGCGGAAACAATCAGGGCTAAACACAGAACAAGACATAAAAATTTGTGTTGTTTCTTTGCCATAATATGTCCCTCCATAGCATAGAATTTTTGCGAAAATACCATTTTCCGCATTATACATATTTAGTTTACAATAAATGCGATTTCTAATTTTTCTATTATAGAATTATGTTGTTTTTCGACTGCCAAAAATACGCTCTTCTTTTTGTATAAATTGCTAATTGCTTTATGCAACATTACGAAAACAAAGCTCCCGAATTTGTTTAGGCAAATTTCGAGAGCTTTTTTGGTTTATTTTTCATTTTTAATCCTGTCCCAATACGCCTTGAACGCCTGCTCGTTTTTGTTGTCGCCGAAGGTGTAATATTTTCTGTCCTTTATCGCGTCGGGCAGGTACTGCTGATAGGTGTAGTGATTGGGGTAGTCGTGCGGATAAATGTAGTGCTGACCTTTGTTTGGGTTGTCCTCGCCGTCGTAGTGCATATTTTGAAGCTGTCGCGGAACGGGGCCTGAGTTTCCGCGTCGGATATCGCCCAAAGCCGCGTCGATTGCGGCTGCACCCGAGTTTGATTTTGGCGCGTTGCAGACCATAATAACCGCGTCGGCAAGCGGAATCCTCGCCTCGGGAAGTCCGACCGCCTGAGCTATGTCTACACAGGCCTTTACAATCGGGATAACCTGAGGATAGGCAAGCCCGACGTCCTCGCAGGCGCAGACCATAAGTCTTCTGCACGCGCTCGGTAAATCGCCTGCCTCAAGCAGTCTGCCGAGATAATGCAGTGCCGCGTCGGGATCTGAGCCGCGCATACTTTTTTGATAAGCCGAGACAATATCGTAATGCTCGTCGCCGTCTCTGTCATAGCGCATTGAGCTTTTCTGAACGAGCTGCTCGGCGATTTCGACGGTAATTTTCTTTACACCGTTCACGGTATCGGCGGCTATGGCGGACAGTTCAAGCGCGTTGAGTGCTTTGCGGACGTCGCCGCCGCAGCCCGTAGCAATTTTCTTCGCAGCTCCATCGCACAGCTCAACCTGTGTTCCCTGTTCTTCGCCGAGCAGCTTTGCCGCGCGGTAAAGTGCTTTTTCGACCTCTTCAGGCTCGACCGACTTGAACTCGAACACTGTACAACGGCTTAAAATAGCATTGTACACGTAAAAGTATGGGTTCTCGGTTGTTGAGGCAATAAGGGTGATGCTGCCGTTTTCAATGTATTCGAGCAGGGTTTGCTGCTGCTTTTTGTTAAAATACTGAATCTCGTCAAGGTAAAGCAAAATTCCGTTTATGCCCTCAAAGGTATCGAGTCCCGATACAATAGACTTGATGTCCGCTGTCGAGGCGGTTGTGCCGTTCAGCTTTTTAAGGGTTTTGCGGGTTTTATTGGCTATATATGTGGCGAGAGTCGTCTTGCCCACGCCCGACGGACCGTAAAAAATAAGGTTCGGAATCTCACCGCTCTCCACAATTTTTCTGAGCGGCTTACCGGGAGCGAGCAAATGACGTTGACCGACGATATCTTCTATCGAATCAGGTCTTAGTCTGTCTGCCAAGGGGTTGTTCATAAAATCACCTAAAAATTGCGGGCGAGCAGTGCTCGCCCATTCAACTAAATCTTTTGATTATTCGTAAAGAGGGTACTTTTTGCAAATAGCCTCTACGCCGGCTCTTACCTTTTCCTTGCTGTTCTCGTAGTCGTTGAGAACGAGGGTGATGTACTCTGCGATAAGGTCCATATCCTCTTCGTTAAGACCTCTTGTTGTAACCGCGGCTGTACCGATTCTTACACCGCTGGTAACGAACGGTGAACGCGGTTCGCCGGGGATAGTGTTCTTGTTAACTGTGATGTAGCAATCGTCAAGCCTTGCCTCAAGCTCCTTGCCGGTAACGTCGGTATCGCGGAGGTCAAGCAGCATAACGTGATTGTCCGTTCCGCCCGAAACCAGCTTACAGCCGCGCTTGAGAAGTCCTTCCGCAAGTGCTTTACAGTTTGAAACAACCTTTGCGCCGTACTCCTTGAACTCAGGCTTTAACGCCTCGCCGAAGCAAACCGCCTTTGCGGCGATTGTGTGCATAAGCGGACCGCCCTGGGTTCCGGGGAAGATTGCCTTGTCAATCGCCTTAGCAAATTCCTCGCGGCAGAGGATAAGACCGCCGCGCGGACCGCGGAGGGTTTTGTGAGTTGTTGTTGTAACGAACTCGCAGTAAGGTACGGGGTTGGGGTGAACTCCTGCTGCTACAAGACCGGCGATATGAGCCATATCTACCATAAGATACGCGCCTACTGCGTCGGCTATTTCTCTGAGCTTTGCGAAGTCGATAATTCTGGGATATGCGGAAGCGCCGGCTACAATCAGCTTGGGCTTGCATTCCTTTGCGATTTCGAGAACCTTGTCGTAGTCAATGCGGTGGGTTACACTGTCAACGCCGTAGGGTACAAAATTGAAGTATTTACCCGAGATGTTTACGGGCGAGCCGTGTGTGAGGTGTCCGCCCTCGTTGAGGTTCATACCCATTACGGTGTCGCCGGGCTCGAGCATAGCGAAGTAAACCGCTGTGTTTGCCTGCGCGCCCGAGTGGGGCTGAACGTTAGCGTGCTCCGCACCGAAAAGCTCGCAGGCACGCTGACGCGCGATTTCCTCAACAACGTCTACGCACTCGCAGCCGCCGTAGTAACGCTTTCCGGGATATCCCTCGGCGTATTTGTTGGTCAGGTGGCTGCCCATTGCCGCCATAACGGCAGGTGTAACTATATTTTCGCTCGCGATGAGTTCAAGGTTGCGTCTCTGTCTTTTGAGCTCGCTGTTCATTGCGTTTCCTACCGCGGGATCGTACTCCATAAGATACTCAAGTGCCGCGATGTTTGTAAGTTCACTCATTTTTAACTTCCCCTTTGTGTTTGATTATTCATTTTATAATAATATTCTAAAGATTAAGTGCCTTCTGCTTTAAGGCGTATAAATCTTCCAATGTCTCGATTTTTCCTGCTTCATTTCTGAGCTTTGCCGCTCCGCGTATCCCCTTAAAATAGCCCATTACCAGCTTGCGTGCCTGTCTGAGCGCGATGTATTCGCCCTTGTACCCGACCATTTTTTCAATGTGAGAGCACATAACGTCCAGTTTTTCGTCAAGAGAAGGGTAATACAGCGGTTTTTCGGGATTTTCAAGCAGAGAGTTTATCTGAGAAAAAATCCACGGATTGCCCAGGCTTGCCCTGCCTACCATAACAAAGTCCGCACCTGTTATTTCGAGCACATGCCCGGCTTTTTCCGCTGAGTCGATGTCGCCGTTAGCGATTACGGGAATACTGATGCTTTGCTTTAGCTGACGGATAATTTCATAATCCACAGGCGGTTTGTAGTACTGACGGCGCGTCCTGCCGTGAATTGTCACTGCGGAAGCTCCTGCGCTCTCGCAAATTTTCGCGACTTCTATGGCGTTAACGCTGTCCTCATCCCAGCCCTTGCGGATTTTTACCGTTACCGGTACGGGGCTGACCTTGGCAACTGCGCTGACAATCTCGCCGCAAAGTGAGGGGTTCTTCATCAAGGCGCAGCCGCTTCCGCTTCCGCTGATTTTAGGAGCGGGGCAACCCATATTGATATCTATGATATCGGGGTTATTTTTCAGCGCGGACAGTGCCGCCTGAGCCATTGTTGACGGCTCGTCGCCGAAAATCTGGATTCCGCACGGACGTTCCTTATCCGAGGTCTTCATCAGCTCCTCGCTCTTTTTATCCTTAAACGAGAGTGCCTTGGAGCTTACCATCTCGCTTACGCAGTAGCCTGCGCCGTAGCTGACGCACAGCTCGCGGTACGCTCTGTCGCTTATACCTGCCATAGGTGCTAAAAGCGCGCGAGAGTTCAGCCTTACTCCGCCTATTATATATTCACTCATACGCCGCGATTATTCCTTCCGCTCACCTTTGTGCTGATTGCAACGGCGAGAATCACAACAATTCCCACAATCGTGCAAATCCACGACGCCGCGCCGAACGCTTTGTTTGTGGAATAGCTCTTTTGGCTTACGGTTTTGGGAACTGTCGGCGGAATAAAGAACTCGGTAGTTCCGGTGTTTGAGTTATTGTCTACGTTATTAATTTGCTTTTCCGTTTCCTGCTGCGGAGCTTCGGTCTCGGGCTGAGGGACTTCGGTTTCAGGTTCGGGCTGAGGAGCCTCGGTCTCGGGCTGAGGAGCTTCGGTCTCAGGTTCGGGCTGAGGTGCTTCTGTCTCAGGCTGAGGAGCCTCGGTCTCGGGCGGAACATACTCTGTCTGAGCAGGTGCGTCCGGTACGGATGAACTGCTGTCGTCATTATCCGCCAAAACACCGAATGTGCCGAAAAGCAACAGCATTACGCCGAACAAAACTGCAAATACTCTTGCACCCAGCTTGCTGTGTTTCATATTAATACCTCACTGTAAATTGCGGTAATATATCGTATAATATGCATATATAGTTATTATACCAAACAAGAGGTTTTATTGCAATAGCAATTTTGACAGAGATTGGTTATATGACAAAATATATTTTATTGCAAATAATTAATTGATGAACCGACAACAATTCAGGCGTGTACCGCACGATTCGCGGCACACGCCTTGCCTTAATATTCTCAGCTTAAAACCTCTGACAGAACTTTTCCGAGCAAAGTCCCGGTGTACTCTGCCTCGTCGATTGAATTTGCGTCCGAGCCGACCTCGATAAGCAAGGAACCGTCGCATATATATTCATTATACGCGAAAAAATCAAAGCTGAGCGGCCTTGTCATTCCGGGGTATAGCCTTTCCGCTGTATTTTGGATTTTCAGTGCGAAACCCAGATTATTCTGCCAGTTGTCAAAATCCCTTTCGCCGTAGTAATCGCAGCCTGACAGAATCATAATTTGCGCTCCCTGCTTTCCGCCGTACTCAAAAACCGGCTTCACCTTTCTCTCGTCCGTTCCGAGAGCGTCCCGGTGAATGTCCAGCACAACCTTAATTGAGCTGTTTTCCGCCATATCCGCCTGTACACTCTGAGCACTTCTGTCATAAGCCCCGTTATATGTAGAGTCGTGAACCGTGGTATCGTGCAGGGTTTTTATACCGTTTTTTTCAAGCTCTTCGGCAATCTTATTACCTACCGCGACTACGCTGAAACCGGTATTTTGCGTGCGTGAATAGTAGCTGTCATAAAAATAGTCAACGCTTTCGTCAAGGTACGCCTCGGTGGTGTGGGTGTGGTAGATAAGCACCTGCGGAGAAGCCGAGTTTTTCTCGGTCTTAAAGGTAAGAGGTGCTTTTAAATAGGCTTCAAAATCAAAGTCGAGGCCGGTTTTGTTCTTAACACAGCATTCATCCACCGCCGTGCCGTCAAAGCCGATTTGCTTTTGAGCAACTTCGCGCTTTTCCTCGCCCTTGTGAGGGGCAAGACTGTCGTAATAGCCTGTCTTATCACGGACCTTCGGGGCTTGGGATGATGAAGTCATTTCGCTTTTTTCTGTATTCTGCTTAACCGGCAGGGCTTGTGTGGTTTCTTCGGTTGACTCGGGTTGAGTTCCCGTCTGTGCCGGGTAAACTCCGTCTGTCAGGGTAAACGCCGCCGCGGCAAGTGCTCCGCTGCGGGAGTCAAAGCACTCCGGAAGCCGTCGAATTACGCAAAAAGCCGCTATAACCACAAGTGAAAACGCTATGGTTGCTTTTAGCAGCTTCAATACTTTTCCTTTTATTTTCACATTACCACCCAAATATATATATGCCGGTCGGGCGGCTTTTTATTACATCAGCTCAACAAGCTCGCTCAGGCTGAACCTATCCTGCAGCGCGGCGTTTAGCGCGAAGCCGAGCAGACGCGAGGCGCGCTCGGTAAGCAGGTCGATTTCGCGCGGAATAACCACCATATTTTTGCTCAGCTTCGGGAGATTTTCAATTTCTTCCCGGCGTTTCAAGCCAAGCAAATCTCCCGCCAAGGTCTGTACGTCAACAACCGTCGGCACTCCTACCGAGATTACCGGCACCCCTATTGTATCTTTATTTATTCTCGTGCGGTGGTTCCCTACTCCAGCTCCGGGAGAAATTCCCGCGTCGCTGATTTGCAGTGTTGTGCCGAGCCTTTCAAGCCTTCTTGAAGCGAGAGCGTCTATCGCCACAACGGCATTAGGGCGGATTCTCTTTACCACGCTTAGGATATATTCCCCTGTTTCTATACCCGTCTGTCCGGTTACGCCCGTATTCATTACCGCAACTGGACGAAGTCCGTCAAGCCCTGCTGACCTTGCAAGCTCTCCCTGAATATGCCTGGTCGCCAGCACCTTAAGAGCAGTTTTCGGGCCGAGAGAATCGGGGGTGATTTCCTCATTACCCAAGCCTACCACAAGAATCAGTCCATTTACCGGAAGGAGCCTTCGTATTTCCTTGCCGATTGCCGCAAGGCGTTTATCGGTTGAGGTAAAGTTATCCGTCAGCGAAGGCAATGCTATGGTGATATACGTTCCCATATCCTTGCCCAGGGTTTGCTTTGCCTTGTCCGTCTTTACCGTCAGGCGAGAAATCGAAAGTCCGCTTTCGCTGTAGGTTTTGTAGTCAATTCCCTTTACGCTGCCGCCTGCAAGCTCGCGCGCTTCAACCGCGAGGTCGGTTCTCAGGTACATTATCTCAGTCCTTTGTCTGTTTGCTGGAGTTATTCTTTGCTTTTTGTCAAATTATTATTCTTTACATTCGCCGAAATGTTTGTTATAATATCAATAATTATATCGACATTGCTTTTGAGGTACTATGATGAGATACAAAAAACTACTTTGCTCCTTTATTTCCGTTGCAGCGGTGTGCTCTGTTCTGGTTTCGGCATACGGCTTCTCTGCCTCCGCCGCGGAAATTGACGAGGAAGAAACCATTTCCGCTCCGCAGGCTGTTTTGGACAGCGTATCGGAAGGCGACACCTCTGACTCAAGCCTTCCTTCCAGATACAGCTCGGTCGATTTGGGTTATGTTTCTTCCGTGAAAGAACAGCTTTATAATGACTGTTGGGTTTACGGTGCTATGGGAACGCTTGAATCTACTCTCTTAAAAAATAACATTTACACCGGAGATATGTCCGTTAACCACGCCAATATTTGGGGCACAACGCGCGAAAGCAGAAAGGGTTGGATTCGCAACGCAAATGAAGCCGGCAGAGCAAAAATTATGCTCGGATACTTTACATCGTGGCAAGGACCTGTTTTGGACAGCAAGCTGCCCACGCTGAATTTGAATGATTATACTCCGGACGACCTGCCTACCGATATGGCGGACATAGGTATAACATCACTAAAATATCTTTACCGCGAAGATCCCGATTCAATCAAACAGGCAATTATGGAGAGCGGAGGAATCAGCACATATTACTCCAATTCGGTAAACTGCTTTAATTATGACAACTACTCATTTTATATGTCCCCGGATTACAGCGATTCTTATATGGGACACGCGATTGAGCTTGTCGGTTGGGATGACAACTACCCTGCCTCAAACTTCATGGAGACTCCGTCAAAGGACGGCGCATGGCTGGTAAAGAACAGCTGGGGCGAGGACTGGGGAAACAACGGATTTTTCTGGATTTCATACGAGGACAGAGATTTGTTTCACCCCACTAAGTACACTCCCTCATATCAAATTAAATCGTTTGAAAAAATAACCGCCTATAATAAAATATTACAAAACGAGATTTACGGCGCGACATATGAATTTAACTACATAAAGGGCAACGAGCTTGTCGCGATTGAGAGCTTTGACTTTGACAGCGGATACAATATGCTTGACAAGGTTGTCTTTGAAACAACAAGTCAGGGTTCCGACTACAAGATTTACTATGTTCCCGATAAAAACGGAGTCCCCGACGAGGATGAAAACAACTGGACCGAGCTTTACAGCTCGACGGTTGATTACACCGGATATATATGCGCGGATTTTGACGATTTTGAAATTCCCGATTCATCGGGAAACGTTGCAATAAAAATATCCGCCGCTCCAAACGCTGACAGCGCAAGCCTTGGAGTGTGCGAATGGCTGACCTCAGGCGGACAATTCACCTTTAGATATCAAACCGAAAAAGATTTAAGTTATGTAAAATACGAAGGAAAAATTTATGATACAAAAGACTGGTATTCCGAGATAAGCAACGATAATATGGGCGGAACTTTCGCTATAAAAGCAATTACCAGAAACCCGAATATTAAGCAGGGCGATATTGATCTTAACGGCACAGTCGATATTAACGACGCGACCTTGCTGCAAAAATACATTGCAAAAATGCTTGAGCTTGATAAGTACGCTCTGTCGGTATCGGATATGAACAGCGATGGTATCATCTCAATCTCCGATGTAACGAAAATACAGCAAATGATAGCTGAATAACTTATAAAATACGGCTCTCCGGTTTATTTCGGAGAGCCAAATTTATATTAAAAAATATCATTCCTGCGTTGAGCTCATCATAAGCCGCTACCATCAAAAAATATCTGCTCGCCACGCAGGGCGTGTTGTCTCGAGAACTCAACCCTACTTCCCGTCCGTTAAAAACGTCACCCCGTGACGTTTTCTTAACGGAGTCCGTTTGAAACATGGTCGCTCAGTGTCGCGCCTAAAGGCACTTCCTCGAGCTCCCTGTTTCTGCGCTTCCTCGTTCTCCCTTCATCCGCCCCCGGCGGCGGTCGAACCCGTCACCTTCGAGCCCGGTTGGATACTGAGTTAGCCAACCAAAAAGCAGACCGTTTTCTGCTCGCCACGTAGGGCGTGTTGTTTCGAGAACTCAGCCTACTCCCCGTCCGCTAAAAACAGTCCACAGGACTGTTTTTTTAACGCGGACCTTCGAGCCCGGTTGGATACTGAGGGAACAAAAAATAATAGGAACAGCATTTGCTGTTCCTATTATTTTTGGCTCCCCCAACTGGGCTCGAACCAGTGACATCATGATTAACAGTCATGCGCTCTACCGACTGAGCTATGGAGGAATATAAGTGTTGGCATCTCCCTATTTTCCCGGGCCGTCGCCAGCCAAGTATTTTCGGC
>CAMNHG010000028.1 GCA_946539105.1 uncultured Clostridia bacterium
ATGGTGCCGGCGACCGGACTTGAACCGGTACGGAGTATTAGTCCGAGGGATTTTAAGTCCCTTGTGTCTGCCTATTCCACCACGCCGGCGGTTTTAAGTATTAACTAAGCCCCTCACAAAATGTAAGGGGCTGGTGGTGACCCGGACGAGAATCGAACTCGTGTTACCGCCGTGAAAGGGCGGTGTCTTAACCGCTTGACCACCGGGCCGAATGGTAGCGGAAATAGGACTTGAACCTACGACACTTCGGGTATGAACCGAATGCTCTAGCCAGCTGAGCTATTCCGCCATTTACGCTGAAATCAGCATTTGTTATTATATATTAAAAAATGGGGTTTGTCAATAGCAAACCCCAAAATTAATTATTATTATCACAGCGCGGAGTATCCGTAGCTGTTAACCAGAGCCTCAATTTTTTCGCCGCGCTGGCAAATCGGGCACTGGTGGGGCTTAAAGCTCTGATAATCTCCCAAGTCGTGCGGGTTAAAAATCGAGTGAACCGGATGACCGTCACACTCGTTAACGGTCGCGAAAATCGACGATATCCCCACAATCCGTCCGCCGTAGTAGTTAATCGCGTCAATCGCCGCAAGCGCGCTTTTGCCGGTTGTTACCGAAGCCGCCAAAATCAGCACATGCTTGTTAGCGAGCATAGGCACAAGGTTGTCGCGGAAAATCATCTGACCTCCGCCGATAAACTCGGGCGAGATAACATAAATTGTCTGGTGGGCGTTGAGGTTAACAAAGTCGTCTCTTGTAAGCTCCTCGGCAACGCACGCACCGATAACCTCGGTGCCGTCAAGGCAGAGGATAGTATCGACAATCGTCCTCGCGCGGTAGGCGGAAACCATTTCTTTTGCAACGGCGTTTGCTTCCGACAGCCTGGTTTTTTGGGTTGTAACGTCAATATAGTAGTTGATGTGGCTGTGCATTGTGGCAAAGTGACCTTTTCTGACGCGCAGGAACACATTTTTGTTTTTGGTTCTGATTTTATATTCCCTGGACATAGTATCCTCCTTAAAGCCAAATTTATTATATTCTAATTTTACAACATAAAGCAATTTATTGCAAGATAAATTTATAAAAGTAATGCGTTTGCGTTGACAGCAATATGTAATCGGAATATAATTAAAAAAGGAGGTATGCGAATGTTCTGTTATAACTGCGGAAAACAACTTTTGGAGGGAGTAAAGTTTTGCCCTTATTGCGGAGCTGAGAATATTATAGCTTCGTCTGATTCCGGGATTAAAAATCATTCTCTGTACAACAAATCACAAAACATACAAAATGATAAGCACACAGCCTCGATAAATGAAATACAAAACGTTCTTAACTACTTTTCTCAGAACGCGAATAAATACAAAGAATTTGATAAGGTCACGGCAAAGCTGAGTGTTTTGAGAGGCGGAAGATCTGATATACAGAAAAAATTAAGCCGTATTCTTCTTCTAATCAGCGCGGTAGTGTTTTTGGTGATTTTAGGTATCGTTATAACCGGAATCATATTGAGCAGCAAAAACAATTTCCGCGCTTATACCAATACACTGGGAGGTTTAGCTTTTTTTGCGCCGTCCTCAGTGCTTTTTATGATGTTTTTATATTTAGGGATTCTTTCGCTTGTAGCCGGAATTGTGCTGCTTGGTGTAGATAAATCACGAGACAACAGCTATCAAAACAACTTAAAGTTTTTCTCAAACAGATATTTTGAGCTTTCCGATGAATTGTATTTGAATTATCTTAATTACAATAACTGCCCGGTTAAAGCGGAGTATACAAATCCTGCAAATATTTTTGTTATTCAAAAAGCTTTGTTGTCAGGTCAGGCTGAATCAATTGACGAATCCATAGCAAAGCTTTCAAACAGCGCGGGGTGTAGTAACGCAAAAAAGAATTCACAACAAATCGCTTCGTTTGCTCAAAAAACAGCACTAAGCTTTGGAAGATTAAAAACCGCCTGTCAACTAAACGCGGTATTTTTACCTGCAAACTGTTTTTCGGGATTTTAATAAACAAATATCCATAAACACAAAAGCCGCTCCGACAACCGGAGCGGCTTAACTATTATAAATTTACGGCTTCATCAGGTGGATTGTAAGCTCCGCCTTTTCGATGATTCTCAAATCGTTGTCGTAGGTGCACATCTTGCGTGCCTGTTGAAGGTCAACCCAGATGTAGCTGTCGATTTCCTCCTCCTGAATAACAACGTTGTCGGTGAACGCTCGGGCGAGGAAGAACACCACCCTCTTGCGGATTTTGCCGAAGGGGCAGTACTCGCTGATTTCGCGGAAGCCCGGGGTGATTGTAACATCAAGCCCGGTTTCCTCCTTAATCTCGCGGATTGCGGTTTCCTGCTCGGTTTCGCCTTCCTCAATATGACCCTTCGGAAAGCTCCAGTACCTGCCGTTGTTGTTTTTTACAAGCAGGATTTTGGTGTTCTGCTTGGTTTTGTAAAAGATAATCGCTCCGCAGGATTTTTCGTAAAGACAGCGAATTGATTTCAGTTTAATGTTTTTCAGTCTTGAAAGTACGCGCCTGAGCTCCGGCTCGTAGAAAATCTCGCCGTACCGCGCGATAATCATACGTTCCTCGTTAAGCCCGTCAAATTCGGCGACAGCGATTACGATGCCGTCAAAGTATTCGTCCGCTTCTTTTCGAGAAACAACATAAGCACTTTTGGTAGATGCTCCGCCGTTGCTTACGCGCGCGGAGTACAGTCCGTCGCCTATGCTTCCGAAAATAGAGACCTTAACATTTTCCGCAATCATTTTGCCGCCTCCTTCCTAAATTTAAATGGCAGATAAAGTGCCGGTTTCTGTCTGTGATCCCGCGCTTTTTACATCGTTGATAACCAGCACATCCGTGATTCCGTTTTGCGCGCAGTAGTCCGAGAATTTAATTCCCATCGTACCGAAATATCGGTAGTCAATTATATGAACCTCGCCGTAATTGTAGCTGAGGTACGGAGCGATCGCGTCGCCGTAGTCCTCTTTGACAACCAACAGCTTTTTGTCCTTTTGAGCCGCCGGAGAGCTTGAACGGATAACCGACAGCGGATTGTCGCCGACAAGGAACACTCCGTAGGTGAATGAACCGGAGGTCGCGCCCTCGTAATAGGGGCTTGGGTTGGTGTACGACGTGCCGTTTTGGTCGGTTACGTCCATCGGGGCTTCATACGGCAGAACGCGGTAGTGAACCGTGTCCTCGCCGGGAACGGCGGTGTAGAGCGAGTAGCTTCCGTAAAAGCCCTCAATCGTCTTGTCCTCGCAGTTTGTCAAATCGAGCGGAGTTTGTCCGGTTGCCTTTGCGAACGCGTCATAGCCGTAGTACGCGCCGAGGTCTGTCCAGTTGTCATCCGATTTATAGTATATGTAATCGTTGTTGTGGTCAACCAAAGAATCGTAAGCGTTGACAGATTTTACTTTGTCGCTCAGCGAGCTGTTGACCGAGGCGATAAACTCAGCCTGAGAAGCCGAGGTAAAGTCGCCTGATTTGAGCCTGTCGGGCAAACAAAGCTCGGTGCTGCTCGGCACAACCATATTGTAGAAGTTAACCGACGGAGCTTGCTCGGCAAGGCTGTTTACAGCCGAGGCGTAAGCCTCCGCACTGCCTTGGTCGGGAGCAAATCTCAAAAAGCCTGTTCCGTTCCACACACAGCACTCGCCGTAGACCTCGGCGGGGCTGTTGTCGTCGGTGATATTCGGGGTTTTAAATGAAGCTGAGTTTTTTTGGTTGTCACCGTTTGATCCGCCGTTTGGCTTCGCTTCCGACGGAGTAGCCTTACGCGCTTCCTGCTTGAACTTTGTTTCGGTGGAAACATTCACGACCTTGCTCGGGCTGTTGCCGCAGCCCTTAAACATCACGGAAAACAAAATTATAAGCAGGGCGAGAATCACTACGCCTGCTATTATAAGAACCGCGCGGTTTCTGAGCAGACGGAACCGTTTTTCGCGCATTTTGGCGCGCTTGCTTTTGGACATGCGTTTTTTGGTTTTGCCCTGAGCTTTGCCGGTGCGGTTTTCACTGCTGTATATTTCGTCGCCGAACATATCGACGTCTTGTAAATCGTTTTTTCCGCGACCGCTCATAAGCCTGCTCCTCCATTTTAGATATATATATTAATTATACATCATTTGTGCAGTAAAAACAACACTATTCGACAATAAATTTAAAAAATATAAAATCAAAAACTGCCATTCCGCATTTTTAACGGAACGGCAGTTTTGCGTATATGTTATTCGTCCTTTTTGATTTTCTTAACGGCTTCAACCTCGGTTTCAAACCAGAACGTACTTCCTTTGCCCGGAGTGCTGCGCACGCCGTAATGGGCGTTGTGCGCGTCTAAAATGCTCTTTACAATCGAAAGTCCCAGTCCCGAGCCGATAACCCCGCGCTTGTGCTCCTTATCAACCTTGTAGTATCTGTCCCAGATATACTCCAGCTTGTCCGCGGGAATACCCTCGCCGTGATCGGTGACTTCAACCTTTACCTTGCCCGATTTTACGGTTTGGGTTACGATAACGGTTTTGTCCTCGCCGACATGGTTAACGGCGTTGTTTACAAGGTTGTATATTACCTGCGAAAATCTGAGCTCGTCCGCGTTGATGTAAACATTTTCCTTCGGCTCAAAAATAATATTATAGCCGTCCTGTTCAACGAGCTTTGAGTACCTCGCGAAAATCGCGCTGATGCTGTCGGTAAGGCAGAAGGTCTTTTTCTCTGCCTGCAACGCTCCCGACTGCAGCTTTGAAAGGTCGAGCAAATCGTTTACAAGGGTTGAAAGCCTCGTCGCCTCGTCAATAATAATCTGTATATTTTCAGGCGTATTTTCGCCCGGCAAGTCGCGCATAACCTCGCCGTAGCCGGTAATCATAGTCAGCGGAGTGCGCAAATCGTGAGAGATATTCGCGATAAGCTCGCGCTGCAGCTTTTCGGTGGCGGCAAGCTCGGTTTTGGCGTAGTTGAGCGTTTCGTTAAGCTCCTCAACCTCAAGATAACCGCGCGCGTTAAAGTCGACCTCGTAGTTCTTTTTTGCAAGCTCCTTTGCCGCGCTGTTGGTCTTTGAAATCGGCTTGGCAATTCTGTGGCTGGCGTAAAGCGAGAATATAATCGACAAAACAATAAACACAAAGGTTACCCAAGTAAGCTGACCGCGCATAATGTCGATAGTGTTGCTCAGCGGTGTAATTGACGAGGTGATAAGCAAAAACCGCTCGCTTCCGTCGTCGCGCGATATTACGTTTGCGCAGACAAGGCTTTCCGATGACGCCTCGGTCTGTGCGCGGTAGTGAACGTCGGCATTTGCGCTGTCGCCCGTAGCTCCCGAAAAAGCCTGCCTGAGCATATCGAGCTTGCGCTTTGCAATGTCAGACACGCTGTTTGTGTCTACCGACATATACGACCCGCCGTTGTTTTTGGCGTTGCGGTAGTAGGAGTAAATCTCGTGCTCCTCAATCAGCAGCTCGTTAGCCGGAACGTCATATGTGCACTGGTAAAGGCTTTTCATCAGCCCTGCGCCCGAATCATATACATAAACCGACAGCGAGTTGCTGCTCGCTACGTTGTCGATGGTTGTCCAAATATTTTTGTTTTGCTGAATCGACTGCGAAATTCTTGACGCGCTCTGTTCAACGTTTTTTGTTTTTGAGGCGGTGTAGTAGGGCTTGAGCAAAAACGACTGGAAAACCCACAGCACAACCAAAATAATCGCGCCGAAAAGCAAAAAGTAACCCAGCAGCTTTAGGTGCAAAGGCCAGTACCTTTTTTTATATTTCCTCAAACCTGTAACCCACCCCTCGCAAGGTAACTATACATTTGCTGTACTCGCCGAGGCTCTTCCTCAGCAGCTTGATGTGAGTGTCAAGGGTTCTTTCGTCACCGAAAAAGTCATAGCCCCAAACCTCGCTGATAAGGCTTTCTCTCGTAAGGGCAAGACCTTTGTTGCGAACCATATAGAACAACAGCTCATATTCCTTGGGCGTCATCTCAACGCGCTCGCCGTCAACGGTGACAATTCTCGCGGAAAAGTCAATTACAAGTCCCTTGTAGGTGTAAACATCGCGTTCCTTTTTGTCGGATCCGGAGCTTGAACGCTTAATAACCGCCGCTACGCGCATCATAAGCTCCTTCGGTGAGAACGGCTTTACAACGTAGTCGTCCGATCCAAGCTCAAAGCCGTGGATTTTGTCGTATTCCTCACCGCGCGCCGAGAGCATAATAATCGGAGTTTTGCAGAATTTTCTGATTTCTCTGCACGCGGAAAAACCGTCGAGCTCGGGCATCATAACGTCCATAATAATCAAATCGTAGGTGTTCTTGCGGCAGACCTCAATCGCCTGCATACCGTCTACCGCCTCATCGACCTCATAGCCCTCAAATTCGGCGTATTTGCGTATAATCTGTCTTATTCTAAATTCGTCGTCAACAACTAAAATTTTAGGCATACATATCCCTCCTATAGTAACCATACACCTCAAATGTGACGGATATATGTATTTTCAGTGTATATTATAGTATATCATAAATTATTTGATATTGAAATACCCTTAAAAAAGTTTTATAATATAACAGTATGATATCTTAATAATTGAAGGAGTATGGTATGGAAGCGAGAAAAATAAGTTGCAAAGAGATTATCTCGGCGGTAAAAAAGCTGTTTATGGACTGCAATTACTTTATCGGCGACGATATTTTATCCGCGCTTAAAACCGCAAAGGAGAACGAGCAGTCGCCTGTCGGCAAAAGCGTGCTCGACCAGATTATAGAGAACGATATTTTGGCGGCAAAGGAGGAGATTCCGCTCTGTCAGGACACCGGAATGGCGGTGCTTTTTGTCGAGTACGGTGACAAGGTTTTTGTCGAGGACGGCAGCTTTGACGAGGCGGTTAACGAGGGCGTGCGTCAGGCGTACCGCGACGGCTACCTGCGCAAAAGCGTGGTAAGCGATCCGGTCTTTGACCGCGTAAATACAAAGGACAACACCCCTGCAATTATTCACACCAAAATCGTCAGCGGAGATAAAATAAAAATCACCGCAGGCGGCAAGGGCTTCGGAAGCGAAAATATGTCCGCGATAAAAATGCTCACTCCGTCATACGGAGCCGAGGGTGTAAAGCAGTTTATCCTTGACACTGTAAGAGCGGCAGGTCCTAATCCCTGTCCGCCTATTGTTGTCGGCGTGGGAATCGGCGGCACTTTTGAACGTGCGGCTCAGCTTGCGAAAAAGGCGACCTTCCGCCCGATAAATACCGAAAATCCCGACAAGCGTTATGCCGATATGGAGCGCGAGCTTCTTACAGAGATTAACAAAATGGGCTTCGGTCCGGCAGGCCTCGGCGGAAACACAACCGCAATCGGCGTTAACATCGAGACCTCACCCACGCACATCGCGGGAATGCCCGTAGCGGTAAATATCTGCTGTCACGCGGCGCGTCACGCGAGCACGGAAATTTAAAAGGGGGGTAAAGCTGTGATTAAAAAAATAAATCTTCCGATTACGGATGAAGATATTAAAAATCTAAACGCAGGCGACAGCGTTTTGCTGACAGGCACAATTATTACAGGCAGAGACGCCGCCCACAAAAGGCTGTATGAGTTGATTGAAAACGGAGAGGAGCTTCCCGTTGACATCAAGGGCGAGATCATTTACTACGTAGGTCCCGTGCCTGCAAAGCCCGGCTTTGCCGTGGGCCCTGCAGGACCCACATCAAGCTACCGTATGGACAAATACGCGCCTGCACTGCTCGACTTGGGGCTTAAAGGAATGATAGGTAAGGGCGCGCGAAATCAGGCGGTAATAGACTCGATCGTCAAGAACAACTGCGTTTATTTCGCTGCTATCGGCGGAGCGGCGGCACTTATTGCCAAGAGCATAAAAAGCGAGGAGCTTTTGTGCTACGAGGATTTGGGAACGGAAGCAATCAGACGTTATACGGTGGAGGACTTTCCGTGCATTGTGGCGATTGACAGCAGAGGCAACAATGTTTATGAGACCGAGCCTAAAAAATACGCCAAATAGCTTGCAAACATACCGTAAAAATATTATAATAAAGATTAAACGTTAATATAGATTAAGAGGTGCGATTATGCCGTTTATCAACGTTAAAACAAACAAGACCGTTTCTGCCGGGAAAAAGCAGGAAATCGAAAACAGGCTCAGCGACGCTATAAGCCTTATCCCCGGCAAAAGCGACCGTTACCTTATGCTCGCGGTTGAGGACGAAATCTCTATGATGTTCCACCGCGACACTGACTGCCCAATCGCTATGGTAGAGGTTAAAATCTTCGGAAAATCCGACAAGGACAGCTACACAAAGCTGACCCGGCGGATTTGCGAAATCTTAGATGAAGAAGCCGGAGTTTCACCCGACTGCTGTTACGTAAAGTTTGAAGAGGTCTCGCTTTGGGGCTACAACGGATTTATGTTTTAAGAGGTAGATATAGATTATGAAAAGCTATCGCAAGGAATTGTGGTTTAATATTCCGGCAAGGCGCAAAATCGTGCGCATCACCGAGGACGTTCAAAAGGCGATTGACGAAAGCGGAATCAAGGAAGGGCTTGTGCTGGTTAACGCCATGAACATCACCGCGTCGGTTTTTATAAACGACGACGAGAGCGGACTTCACAGCGACTACGAACGCTGGCTTGAAAAGCTCGCTCCGGAAAAGCCCTACAGCCAATACGCTCACAACGGCTTTGAGGACAACGCCGACGCCCACCTAAAGCGCACCGTAATGGGCAGAGAGGTCGTTTGCGCAATTACAAACGGCAAGCTCGACTTCGGTACTTGGGAACAGATTTTTTACTATGAGCTTGACGGCAAACGCAGCAAGCACGCGCTGATTAAGATTATCGGCGAATAAGGAGAGGATATTTATGAGAATAGTCGTTCTTGCGGGAGGACTGAGCACTGAACGCGACGTTTCAATTTCGTCGGGACTTTTGGTTGCCTCCGCACTCAGAGAAAAAGGACATCAGGTCGTTTTGCTTGATGTATTCACTGGCTATGAAAAGGATATTTTGGATGTTGACGAGCTGTTTGAGCAAAACTACAGCTTTACCGACGGAATTAAAGTCGGCGATACAATTTCCGATATCGACGAGGTTAAGGAGAACCGCCGCGATAAATCCGATCGCTATTTGGGCGAAAATGTCGTTGATATTTGCAGCTTTGCCGACATCACCTTCCTCGCGCTCCACGGCGGCGAGGGAGAGAACGGACAGATTCAGGCGGCGTTTGATTTGCTCGGAATCAGGTACACGGGTTCGGGCTATCTCGGTTCGGCACTTGCCATGAACAAGGGACTTACCAAAAGCGTGCTGATACAGAACAAGGTTCTTACCCCAAGAGGAGAGATTTTCAATTCTCCCGAGGACGCCATGAACTGGAATATTTTTCCATGCGTAGTAAAGCCCTGCTCGGGCGGATCCAGCGTGGGAATTACCATTGTACATAATCCGTCCGATTACGCTCAGTCGGTTAAGGACGCGTTTTGCTACGGCGAAACAGAGATTGTCGTTGAGCAGTACGTAACCGGCAGAGAATTTTCGGTAGGCCTGCTCGGCGGCAGACCCCTGCCTCCGGTAGAGATTATCCCCGAGGGTGGCTTTTACGATTACAGAACCAAGTATCAGGCAGGCGCGGCAAAAGAGGTTTGCCCTGCCGACATCACCGAGGCTGAGGACAAGGCGATGCGCGACGCTGCGGCCGCGACCTACGAGGCGTTGCACCTGAGCAGCTACGCGCGCGTGGACTTTATCCTCGATAAATTCGGCAATCCCTACTGCCTTGAAGCGAACACCCTGCCGGGTATGACCCCGACAAGCCTGCTGCCGCAGGAGGCTCTTGCCGAGGGTATGAGCTACGCGGATTTGTGCGAGAAGATTATCGAAATCTCGCTTGAAAGATATGCATCCAAAAAGCCTGAAATATAACTCCTATGGAGAAGTAGTACTATGAAAAATTTTACACTGGCTGAAATCGCCGCTTCCTGCGGCGGAAAATATGTGGGCGACGAAGCCCTTAAAAATACCGCAATAACCTCCGTTGAGCGCGACAGCCGCGCGGTTAAGGACGGCTCGCTGTTCCTTGCGATTAAGGGCGAACGCGTTGACGGACACGATTTTATCGAAAAATGCTACGACAGCGGAGCGGTCTGCGCAATCTGCGAAAAAGCCCCCGAAAACCCGAAAAAGCCGTATATTCTGGTTGACTCAACCCTGAACGCGGTCAAGGATATCGCCAAGGCGTACCGCGAAAAGTTCGATATTCCTGTTGTCGGAGTTTCGGGCAGCGTGGGCAAGACCTCTACCAAGGAAATGCTCTATGCGGTTTTGTCGCAGAAGTTCAAAACCCACAAAACACAAGGCAACCTCAACAACGAGCTCGGCGTGCCGCTCACAATCCTCTCAATGCCCGAGGAAGCGCAGGCGGCGGTTATTGAGATGGGAATTTCGGATTTCGGCGAGATGACAAGGCTCTCGCGCGTGGCTCAGCCCACAATCTGCGTTCTGACGATTATCGGCTGCTGCCACCTTGAAAATCTCGGCGACCGCGACGGCGTAATGAAGGCAAAAACAGAGATGTTTAAGTATGCGCGCGAGGACGCTGAATATATCCTCAACGGCGACGACGACAAGCTCTCAACAATTACGGACGTCGACGGCAAAAAGCCGATCTTCTTCGGAATTGACAGCAAAAACGATTATTACGCCGAGGATATCGAGAACAACGGCGAGGACGGCGTAAGCTGTAAGCTGTGCTTCGGAGATACAAAGCTCGGCGTTATAATCCCGGCAATCGGCACATATATGGTGTCAAACGCTTTGGCGGCTGCTGCCGCAGGAAAGCTGCTCGGCTTAAGCGACGAACAGATTAAAAACGGCGTAGAGGCTTACAAAACCGTCGGCAGCAGGGCGAACGTGATTAATAACGGCAAAATCCGAATCATTGACGACTGCTACAACGCCAACCCCACGTCGGTTAAGGCGTCACTCGAAACGCTCAAAAACTTTGGGGGCAGAACCGTCGCGATTATCGGCGATATGAAGGAGCTCGGCACAAACGAGCTGCAGCTCCACTTTGACACAGGAGCGTACGCTAAGCAAATCGGAATCGACGTTGTGCTTGCCGCGGGACCTCTCGCAAGGTCGCTTGCCGACGGCGCAGACGGCAAATGGTATGAAACAAAGGAAGAGCTTATAAAAGCCCTTCCCGAAATTATAAAAGAAGGCGACACCGTGCTTGTAAAGGCGTCGCACTCAATGCAGTTTGAAAAAATAGTAGAAGCGTTAAAATAAAAGTAAAAAGAAAGGACGTTCAAAATGTCAGTATCATATATGACACATCCGCTTATTAAGCATAAAATTTCAATCCTCCGCAAAAAGAGCACCGGAACAAACGAGTTCCGCCGTGTTGTTGAGGAAATTGCAATCCTTATGGGCTACGAGGCTCTGTCGGATCTCCAAACTACCGAAATCAGCATTTCAACCCCGATTGAGGATACAATGTCGCCTGTAATCAACGGCAAAAACTTGGCTGTTGTGCCTGTTCTCAGAGCAGGTCTCGGAATGGTTAACGGAATTTTGGCACTTGTTCCCCCTGCGAAAATCGGTCACATCGGTCTTTACCGTGATCCCGAAACCCACAAGCCCGTTGAGTATTATTGCAAGCTGCCCGAGAACATCGATCAGCGTACAATCGTCGTTGTAGACCCTATGCTCGCGACAGGCGGCTCGGCTATCGACGCGGTCAGCCTTATCAAGGAGCGCGGCGGCAGAAAGATTAAGTTTATGTCAATCATCGCCGCTCCCGAGGGTGTAGAGGCACTGATGAAGGCTCACCCCGACATCCAGCTTTATGTCGGCAACCTCGACCGCGAGCTCAACGAAAACGCCTACATCTGCCCGGGTCTGGGCGACGCCGGCGACAGAATTTTCGGCACAATTTAATTTGAAAAATCAACTTAATAAAAACAAATGCAGGGTTCGGTCTTGACCGAACCCTCATTTTTAATTATTAATTATCTCTTTATTTAACCGTGAAATCTGCCTTTGGGTAACCTTGTAAATGATAAACCAAATTGCCGCGAACGCCGCTATGAAAATAACGATAAACAGTACGATTATTTGCGGTTCGGGTTTAAGCCAGCCGTTGAGCAGGTAAATAAGCAGATAATCGAGCAGCAGTACCGAGCCCTGAATAAGACCTGCAACCGGCAGCGCGAGCCTGTCAACGGTATAAACCGCGGAAATACCGGCGGCGATAAACGCCATCAGGGTTGATGTGAAAATCTCGCGAATCATAGTGCTGACAGCGACGGTTTCTACCACGCCGGACGCGGACAAAAAGATGTAAACAATAGCCATAATCACAGGACCGAGTCCGCAGAACAGCGCGCCTCTGAGGAAAAATACTTTTATAAACTGTTTCATTTTCTCAACTCCTTTTTTATTTCGGCAAAGCACCGCCGTGAAACATAGTCGGTATATCCGCTCTTAAAAATAACGTTTACCGAGCCGTTGAACGCCGCCGAAAAACGTTCGATTCTTTTCTTGTTGGCGATGGTTGACTTGTTGATTTTTATAAACGACGAGGGTAAAAGCTCAGCCGCTTCATACAGCCTGTAACGGATTTTATATTGTTTGCCGTGAAGGTCAATAGCATATGTTTTGCTGTCAATCACGGTAACGCATTCAAGCTCGTCAAAGCTCAAAACCTTAATTTCATCGTCGGTATATACGGTGATTTTATCATCGCCGTTATACTCCATAACAAGCTGTTCAAGCCTTTCGGTAAAATCCGAACGCCTGTGAACATCGGCTCGTACCGCTTCGTCTATATTCGGATTTACATTAAGTTCAAATTTCAAGTAAATCACCTCCGATGATTACAGTATATCACCGTCAAAAATAAAGTCCAGCGATTTGCGCCGAACGGTTAATTTTTTACTGCAAACGGTATTTTAAACTATAAAAGCCGTCATCCGAACGGATGACAGCTTTTCCTTTAGCGTTGCGAAGCAGCATTTAGCTGCGCAAAGCGCAATTTAGCTCGCGAAGCGAATTTAGCGTGCCGAAGGCACATTTATCTTATCCAGTAACTCGCCAACCTTGTCGTGGAAAACCAAGTCCGCCTGAGAGTCAAACGGAGTTGAGTCTCGGTTTATCAGCACAATTTTGTCTCCGCGGAAGTAGCGGATAAACCCTGCTGCGGGGTAAACCGTCAGGCTCGTCCCGGCGATAATCAGTAGATCAGCCTGCATAATCGCGTTGAGTGCGCCCGATACCACGCTGTCGTCAAGCCCTTCCTCGTACAGCACAACATCAGGCTTAATCACTCCGCCGCATTCGCACTTGGGCACGCCTGCGGATTCCTTGATATATTCGGCGGTGTAAAATTTACGGCACCTGCGGCAGTAGTTGCGCAGTACGCTTCCGTGCAGCTCGTAAACTCTTTTACTGCCTGCCGCCTGATGCAGACCGTCGATGTTTTGGGTGACAACCGCGCTGAGCTTGCCTGCTTTTTCAAGCTCGGCGAGTTTAAGATGAGCCTTGTTCGGCTTTTTGTCAAGGCAGAGCATTTTGTCGCGGTAAAAGCGGTAAAATTCCTCAGTGTTCCTCTCAAAAAAAGTGTGGCTCAAAATCTCCTCGGGCGGATAATCGTACTTTTGATTATACAGTCCGTCAACACTGCGAAAGTCGGGGATACCGCTTTCGGTGCTCACGCCTGCTCCACCGAAGAAAACTATTCTGTTGCTGTTGTCAATCAGCCTTTGAAGCTCTGCAATTTCGCTCATAATTATTTCCTCAAATTATTTAACCGCGTCTTTAATGCTTTTGATGTAATCTACGACAGGCTTAACGCTGTTCTTGCCGTACTTTGCGACAATGCTTACAACCTGCGCGCCGATGATAACGCCGTCGGAGGCCTTAGCCGCCTCGGCAGCTTCTTTAACGCTCGG
>CAMNHG010000029.1 GCA_946539105.1 uncultured Clostridia bacterium
ACCTTCTGATTCGTAGTCAGACACTCTATCCAGCTGAGCTACCGGCGCAAATGCGATTTTTTCATAAGTAGTTATGTCTTTTTCTTTTTCTTTTCTATCTTGATGATGTCGTTATTGTCGTCAACGAGGAAGGCAAAATAATCGGTTTGCCGTTCAATCGAGCCTTGCGCGACGAAAAAAGTAAAATCCTCGATCTGCTATTCGGCACGTTCTTTATATGCGGATTGGGTGAAGAAAACGTCACGGACATTCCAAAACAGGCTATCCCGTTTTTTCTTAATTTAACCAATCATGGATGGTTTGATAATCCTCCGGTTTGACTTCGGCGTGAGAATCGTCATCGTAGGTGATCAAGGTGCAGTCGGTGTTGTCCTTTAGCTTTGTATACAAATCTTCAGCTTGACTGTAAGAAACCTGTTTGTCCTGCTTTGCGTGGAACATCAGCACAGGGATCTTGATCTCATCCGCCCAATACACTGCCGAGCGTTTTTTGTACGCTTCGGGGTTTTCCTCCGGGGTAAATCCAATCGTTTCTTTTAATACCGTCTTCATATCATCGCGCGCTTCATAGGCTTCAACCAAATCAGTTACGGCGCCGATGGCGATAATGCGCTTGATCCTGCTGTCTTTTCTTGCCGCCGGGTAGGTCATAACGCCGCCGCGCGAAGCGCCGACCACGCAAAAATCATCCATATCAATAAACGAAAACTGCTTTTCGCACAGATCGATCAGCTTGATCACGTCATTGAGATCGTCTCCGCCGAAGTGATCTTCTCCCTCGGAGCCGCCGCAACCCCTGTATTGTGACGCGATAACAATGCGGTTGCACAAGGCGCACATCGGGGCAATCGTGTTGTTTTCCAGCTTGCCGTAATCTCTGTTGCCGCCGTGGTTAAACATGACGCATTTGCCCGGATTCTGCGTTTTTTCAACGGAAAGCGGTATGGCAACATAGCCTTCGATTTTCAGTCCGTCCGAAAGGTAGTTGAATTTATAGGTGGTGCATACTTTATCGAATCTTCCGCCCTGATTGACCTTGACAAAATCAAACACTTCGTCACTTTCATAGTTTTTCATATTATATAGATTGTTTTCTTCTGCTGCGGCTGCCGCTTCGGTTACAGACTCCTGTTTGTTTCCGTTTCCACCGCAGGCTGTCATCATCATCGCTGTCAGTATCGCAGCCATCATGATCAAAATTATTCGTTTCACTGAAATCTCTCCTTTAACACTTAGAATGTATTGTTATCAGTTTATTATATCCTCTTTCTGAAAACAAGCTATTTAATGCAATATGCAGCGCAAGTATTACTTTCCTCCGGAAACCGCTTAACAGTTTTCTATATATCACACTATCAATCCTTCCGAAAGCAGCATTTCAAGGACTAATGCCTCACGTTCTGCCATCGTCCGGATAAAGGGACTTTCCGTCACTTTGCGGTTCTTTTCTATGGCTAAAGCAGGTTCAACGTACTCCTGTTGAAAGGATTCCTGCTTTTCGTAGTCATCAAGGTTTTGAGATACCCTGCCCTCTGCAACATCGCAAAGATAGTAATAATTTTCCTGAACAAAGCATTCGGAAGGGTCATCATCGCTTTTTTGGATCCGATGGACATATCCGTATTCTTTTATGGTTTCAGGAATCACCTTCAATCCTGCTTCTTCCTGTGTTTCCCGGATCATGGCTTCAATGGGATTCTCTCCGTTTTCTATGCCGCCGCCGGGAAATTTGTAATAATCATATTTCTGACTGTGAATCATAGCAATTTTACCGTTTTTGATGATGATACCTCTGGCAGAATTGCGCGTGAAAGTATGTGTGCAGCCACTATAATCCTTTTTATCCATTTCAAACAGCAGTCTCATTTGCTTACACCCTCAAACTTCGATCATCAATTAAAAAAGGTATTTATTTATACCTGCATTGCCGAGGTAAAATAGAAAAAGGATACCCGAGAGGATATCCTTTTTCTTTGGCGCGCCGGAAGAGACTCGAACTCCCGACCTTCTGATTCGTAGTCAGACACTCTATCCAGCTGAGCTACCGGCGCATAACGGTCTTTTGAACCGCAAGTAATATATTACCACACATTAATTGAAAATGCAAGTGTTTTTTTGCTTTTGCTTATTTTACTTAACTTTTTTTATTTTTCTGCGTCCAAGTTTGCAGGTATTGCACGGCTTTTGTGTCGCCTACAGGGTACTCCACGGCGAGGTAATTGATTCTGTCGAGCGAGGGAACGAGCAAAACCGTGGCGTTTTTCTTTTCGTTCGGGAAGGTACAGCCGATTTGTATCGCGTCCAAATCTCCTACAAAGCCGTTAAAGTCCACCGCGACGTCCTGTGCTCCTAAGTTTTTGAAGTTCGTCTCAATACTCGTTACGGCGGCGGTGGAGCTAACTCCCGATGATATTATGTTGAGCGTGAACACCGTCGTGCCTGTCGGGTCGGCGTACTGCAAATCGCTCCTTGTGCCCTCGGTGGGCAGGGCTGAAAAGTTATCGGGTATGTCCATATATCCCAAAATCTCGCTGCCGATGGTTTGGGTTTTATCGCTGTACTCCACGTCGGTAACGGCAGATATTGTCGTTTCGTCAGCACCTGACGTCTGCGCGGCTTCGTCTGCCGTCGCGCTTGATTCGGGCGAATTTTCCTGACCCGAGCAGCCGAAAAACGATAAAAATATTATTCCCGATAACAGCAGAGCAACTGTTTTTTTCATCCCAAAAACCTCCGAAAACTATAGCATAAAAAGATAATATCACCCTTTAAAAATAATATTATTCCAAATTGGAAATAAATCTTTATTTTTAAAAAGAATTATGGTATAATAAGGATAATAAATACCTCAAATCGCAGTATTTGTGGCTCATCTTCGAAACAACCGAATATATTGTGAATGTTGTAGCAAATAAATCGCCGAATATTGGTAATAATCGGTGTAATTACGGTTTGATTTTTCGGCATTTGTGTGTTACAATATGTATGGGTAACAAAAAGGTTACAGCATTACTATACTTTCAGAAATGAAATTCTGATTGGAGGTAGATAAACTTGATACGTATTGCAGCAAAAAGATTTGGCGCGGTAATAGTCGTTCTCGCGCTGATTATTACATCTGTATTATCAATGGGCATCTCCGCCGGCGCGGCAACTACATACACACCAAGGTTGAACGCTCCGGAGTCAAATAACATTTATTACTACAACAGCAATTACAATGTTTTTCAGAAGTACGGCTACGGCCTGCCTAACTGTACGGCTTACGCCTACGGCAGAGCATATGAGATTTTAAGAACAACTCCCAAGCTCAGCTGGAACGGTGCGGGTCAGTGGTATGACTACAACAGAACCAACCATTATTATAATTACGGCAGCACACCTAAAATCGGTGCTATTGCCTGCTGGTGCTACAGCGGTGGCGGTCACGTTGCGGTTGTAGAGAAGATTGAAAACGGTAAAATCACCCTTTCAAACTCAGAATGGGGCGGAAGAACCTTCTACCTTACAACCTGCTCCACAAGCGATAAGACCTACGGCGGCAACAGCTGGTGGACCTTCCAGGGCTTTATTTACCTGTTAGATAACGCAACTCCGGCTCCTGCTCCTACATACAAGACAGGAATTTACAAGACAACCGATTACGTTAACCTCAGATATCACGCAGGTACAAGCAACACAATCCTTGCTACAATTCCCTCGAACACTCAGGTTACCGTAACTCACCTCTACACTGAGGCGAGCACAGGCTGGGTATGGGGTTACACAACCTACGCAGGTAAGTCAGGCTGGTTTGTTCTTGAGTACGCAACCTATATTTCGGCACTGCCCACAACGGCACCCACAACGGCTGCTCCCACAACAACCAAGCCCACAGTTCCCCCGACAACCGTTCCGCCTACTACGGTTGCTCCCACAACGGTTGAACCTACAACCGACCCCGAGCTTCCGACAGAGCCTATTACAACAGAGCCTTCCGAGACAGAGCCTGTTGGTCTGGGCATAGGCGATGTAAACGCTGACGGCGAAATCAACATTGACGACGCTACTGTAATTCAGAGATATGTCGCTTATATTGAAGACCTTTCTGTTGAGCAGATGGAATGGGCAGACTTTGACTTTGACGGATATGTAACTATTTCGGATGTAACGGCTATTCAGTCATTCCTTGCATACTGGAACGAACTGTAATAAAATCAAACAAATCTTTTATCCGGCGGTGAGTTTTCACCGCCGGTTTTTTGATGTGTATTATTGCGGATTTGTATTGCAATATATTACGTAATTATGTATAATAAAAGTATAGATTTTTAAGCACCGGAGGCGAGCAAAATGAGTCTTAATTCGGCCGGAATTTTTGCCGAAAAGTTTGGGTACAAAGCGCGAATCACCGCTTTTGCCCCGGGCAGGGTTAACCTTATCGGAGAGCATACCGACTACAACGGAGGATTTGTTTTTCCCTGCGCGCTCGATTTGGGAATCGAAGGCTCGGCAGGGCTGAGGAGCGATAGAACCCTGCGGTTTTATTCCGCGAATTTTGCGTTAAACGGAGTAACCGAAATCTCGCTTGATTCTCCGCTGAGCGGCGATTGGACGGATTACCCACTGAGCGTTTATAAGGCGTTTAAGGCTATGGGCTATTCGGCTGACAAAGGCGCGGACTTTGTATTTACAGGCAATCTTCCCGACGGCTCGGGCTTGTCATCATCGGCGGCTCTTGAGGTGCTGACCGGCTTGATTATCTCAAAGCTGTACGGCTTTCCGGTTACAGCTCAGCAGCTTGCGGTGTTCGGACAGTTTGCCGAGAACAGGTTTATCGGCGTTAACTGCGGAATTATGGATCAGTTCGCAAGCGCGATGGGCAAACGCGGCTGTGCCGTGATGCTCGACAGCGCGACGCTTGACTTTTCATATTCAAAGATTGATACCACAGCTGCCGCGATTGTCATTGTTAACAGCAAGGTCAAGCACTCGCTTGCTTCCTCGGAATACAATACGCGCCGCCGTGAGTGCGAACGCGCGTTGGCTTCGCTAAACGAAGTCAAAAAATCGCCCTCCCTGTGCGCTTATACTCCCGGTGAATTTGAGGAGTACAAAAACGCGGTAAAGGACGATGTAATCAAAAGGCGCGCGCGCCACGCGGTATATGAAAACGAGCGCGTTAAAAATGCCGCAAAGGCACTTGATTGCGGAGATTTACAGCACTTCGGCAAATTGATGAACGAATCGCACGTCTCGCTCAGAGATGACTATGAGGTGTCCTGCGGTGAGCTTGACTTTCTCTGCGAGACTGCGTGGAAAATCCCCGGCGTGTACGGCGCGAGAATGACAGGCGGCGGCTTCGGCGGCTGTACGGTGAACCTTGTCAAAAGGGACAGCCTTGAAAATTTTGAAAAGACCATAAAAGAAGAATATAAAAAGCGTTTCGGCGTAGACGCTGAGCTTTACGCTGTCAGCGCAGGAGACGGAGCGAGAATTTCGGCGGATAACTGAGGTGGATTATGTACAAATGGATTGAAAGTCTGCTTAAATACGGACTGGAAAAAGGTTTAATTGACGGGGGAGAGGTAATTTATTCGCGCAACCTTTTGCTCGATTTAATGCGCGAGAACGGCTTCGAAGCGGCTCAGCCGGTGCAGTCCGCGGAGCTTTGCGACATTCTTAAAGCACTGACGGATATTGCCGTGCAGCGCGGAATTTTTGAGGATTCCGGCGAAAACCGCGACATCTTCGACACCAAGCTGATGAACTGCATTACGCCGAGACCTTCACAGGTGCGTGGTATTTTCGCTGAGAAATACGCCCAAAGCCCCGAAGCGGCAACGGATTGGTTCTACCGCTTCAGCGGCGACACAAACTACATCCGCCGCGACAGTATAATCAAGGACAGAAAGTGGGCTGTAGACAGCGAGTACGGCAGTATTGACATAACAATCAACCTATCAAAGCCCGAGAAGGATCCGCGCGACATTGCCGCGGCAGGCAAGGCGGCTTCCGTTGCCTACCCAAAGTGCCAGCTCTGCGTTGAAAACGAGGGCTACGCCGGAAGAATCGGACACCCGGCGCGTCAAAACCACAGAATTATTCCGATTACGCTTGCGGGCGAGGACTTCTGCTTTCAGTATTCGCCCTACGTTTACTACAATGAGCACTGCATAGTGTTCAACAAAAGCCACGTTCCGATGGCGATAAACAGGCGCGCGTTTGAAAAGCTGTTTGACTTTGTAAGGCAGTTTCCGCATTATTTTGTCGGCTCAAACGCCGATTTGCCGATTGTCGGCGGCTCGATTTTAAGCCACGACCATTTTCAGGGCGGTCACTACGAGTTCGCTATGGAGCGCGCGGAGATCGAGGACAGCTTTACCGTGAAGGGCTTTGAGGATATCACCTGCGGAACGGTAAAATGGCCTATGTCGGTCATCAGACTTCGCGGAGAAAGCCCTGAAAGGCTGACGGACTTAGCCTGCCTGATACTCGAAAAATGGCGCGGATACACCGACGAAAAAGCCTGTATTTTTGCCGAGACAGACGGTGAAAAGCACAACACTGTCACCCCGATTGTGCGCCGCAGGGGAGAGCTGTACGAGGCTGATTTGTGCCTGCGCAACAACCTGACAACCGACGAATTTCCGATGGGAGTGTACCATCCCCACCCAAAGCGTCACCATATAAAAAAGGAGAATATCGGCTTAATCGAGGTTATGGGCTTGGCGGTGCTCCCGGCAAGGCTCAACAGGGAGCTCGAAACGCTTGGGCGTTTAATCGCCGACGGAGCGGATTTGCGCGCAAATCCCGATACCGAAAAGCACGCCGCTTGGGCGGAGAGCTTCTCATCGGAACTAAAGGGCAAGCCCCTGGATGAAATCCGCGAGGTTCTTGAACGCGAGACAGGTAAGGTGTTTGTCGGTGTTTTGGAGGACGCAGGCGTTTACAAGCGCGATAAGGCAGGCAAAGAGGCTTTTGCGCGGTTTATCGCGGAATTAAATAATTAATACTGAGCTCAAATAAAAGCCGGCAGACGTTTTTGTCTGCCGGTTATGTTTATTCCTGAGTTTTTTCTTCTGTTTTTACTTCAGTTTTTAATTCTGAATTTTCCTGCGGTTTTTCTTCCTCATCTACCGCCTCGATAAAGTAAATTCTTGAAGCGAAGTCGGGGAATACCCTGACGTTTTCGTTTAAGCCCGTACCCGAGAACGCCGAACTCAGCGCGACGCCCGTGCTCATCAGTAAATCGCCTGTAGCGGTAAAGCTCTCAGCCTCGCCGTCAATTTTGTAGTATTTGGCGACGACGTTGTGGATGAACGAGTCCTGCTTTATGTGGAACGGCGCCATTGTGTTAATCAGGCTGCCGAACTGCCTGATGTCGAGCTTGCGCCGGCTGTTGTACAGCTTGTATTTTTGCTGCGGGTCAAGTCCGAACGCATAGAACTTGTGCGATTGTGTATTCGGCGTCATAAGCTCCTGCAACAGCATTCCGACCGCCCTGCGCTTGTCGGGCGATACGCAAATCCACTGGTGCAGATTGCCCGAGTAAACGCGGTAAAACCTGCCGTACTGCAAAACCTCGCGCCACTGCTTGTACAAATCAATCTGGAATTTGATCTGCTGTCTTTGCTCGGAGTTCAAATCTCTTACGTCGTACTCATAGCCGAGAACACCGAACGCCGCGACGTCAAAGCGCGTCTCCTGAGCGGTGCTGCGCAGGGTTTGATGGTTCGGGCTCGCGCTTACGTGCGCGCCTACGCAGGACTGCGGATAGCCGTAGCTGTAACCCTCCTGAATAGTCGCGCGGCAGATTGCGTCGGTGTTGTCGCTGCCCCAAATCTGCGGAAAAAAGCAGAGAATACCAAGGTCAAAGCGGTTGCCGCCCGAGGCGCAGCCCTCGAAGAGAATATCGGGGAATTTTTCTGTCAGCGTTTTCATCACGCGGTACAGTCCCAAAATATATCTGTGAGCGGTTTCGCCCTGATTTTTGGGTTGGAGATATGGGGAGTAGGTGTCGGAAAAAATCCTGTTCATATCCCACTTAACATAGCTTATATTCGCCGAGGAGAAAACCTCGGACATTTTGTAAATCAAATAGTTTTGAACCTTCGGGTTCGCAAGGTCCAAAATCCGCTGGTTCCTGCCCTCGGAATGAAGCTGACCGGGAACCTCCATAGTCCAGTCGGGATGCTCGCGGTACAGATTGCTGTCGGTGTTAACCATCTCGGGCTCAACCCAGATTCCGAACTGCATACCCAGCGCGTTTATCTTGTCCGCAAGTCCCTTTAAGCCTGTCGGCAGTTTTTTCTGATTCGGGTACCAGTCGCCGAGTGAAGAATTATCGCTGTCTCTTTCTCCGAACCAGCCGTCGTCCATTACGAATAATTCTATTCCAAGCTCTTTGCCTGCCTTTGCAAGCGAGAGCATAGATTTTTCGGAAACATTAAAGTAGCACGCTTCCCAGCTGTTGAGCAGGACAGGACGGGGCTTGTTTTTCCAAGTACCTCTTACAATATGCTCGCCGACAAAGAGGTGCATATTTTCGCT
The DNA here is from genome assembly GCA_946539105.1 of uncultured Clostridia bacterium. Classification (GTDB taxonomy): domain Bacteria; phylum Bacillota; class Clostridia; order Oscillospirales; family Acutalibacteraceae; genus Ruminococcoides. Next base: position 8,533 of record CAMNHG010000029.1, read on the forward strand.
CTGTCCCGAAAAGCCCCTTGCCGAGAACGTCATAACCGCCTCGGGAGCTTCAAAGGCTTCGCCCCTTTTGAGTATGTACCTAAAGCCGTCGGGCTGAATACCCGAGGTAATCCTTGTCTTGCCGTAGGCGTTAACCTCAACCGCGGCGTAGTGGTTGCCGCTGTAAATCAGGTTGAAGCCGTACACACCGCCTGTGAACTCTCCGGCGTTAGGCTCGTGAACCATAAAGAATGGATTTGCGCGGTTTGACGAACAGCCCGCGCGCGATTCAATAACGAACTTTCCCGCAGTCAGGCCGGCGGTGTTTTTATTCATCTCTCGCGCCCACGCTCCGTGGAAGGAGGTGACGCTTACGCCGCTGAACGGAATATCAATCTGAGTGCTGAGCAGTCGTTCAATCTCTATCGAGCCCGGGCTGCCGTTAATAAGCCTTGCCGAGCGTGTGATAACGTCGCATTCGGAAAATACGCGGTAGTGAAGCTCCAGCGTCATTCCGCCGTCCTTGAGCGTAACGCAGAGGTGCTCGCTTTTGCCGTCGTCGCTGTAAGCTGTCGGCAGGGTTGTAAAGTCAAGGTCTCCGCGGCTCATTTCGTAGCTGTCAAAAAGGAAATTTAGGCTTCGGCTTCCGTTTGAAAGCACAAGCTCAATAAACGGCTCGCGCACATCGCCGTGCCCCTGAGATGACATTTCAAGGCACATATCCTCGAGCAGTATGGTGGGGTGTTCCTTGGAGTAAACTATGCTGTTGCCCAGCTCAAACTCACGTTTTTCGCGGAAAACCTCGCAGTCCTCGCGTGACGAAACCGTGACCTTAGGGCCGTAGTAGAGGTGCTCCAAATGCCCCGATTCCGTAACGGCAAAGATGTATGAGGTGTTTTTTGTTTCGAGCAGAAAGGAGGGCAGGCTGCCCTTTATTTTTTTTATCAATCAAATCACCTTTTTTCGGCGGCTTTTGTTTCTTTTTCCTTGTGGTTTTCCTCTATGGTTGACATAACCTTTTTCTCGTTGTAGAAGCTGAGGATAATCGCGCCGAGCGAGCAGAACGCAACGGCTACAAAGCCTACGATTGTCATTCCGAGCACAGACGCGGTGATGTCGTTGCTGTTGGTGTTCTGGGTTGTTCCGATGATTGCGAGCGAGGTGAACACGAGCATTGCGAGCGACTGACCGAACTTCATTGCGAAGGTACGCGCCGCAAAGAACATTCCCTCGCGGTTTTCGCCTGTTTCGTAGCCGTCAGCCTCGGCAACGTCGGCTACAATCGACTGCGGAATAATGCCCAGCAGTGCCATCGGGAACGCCGCGATAACGCAGATTACAACGCCGAAAACAACGCCGGGGATAACCGATGTGCCGATTACGCCGATAAGTCCTGTGATTACATACGCGATTGCAAGTCCCAAAAAGCCCGAGATAACGAGCTTTTTCTTTCCGAACTTCTTAACCAGCTTCGGCACGATGGGATAAAATACCGCTGAGAGCACCGTCATTCCGCCGAGGAAAATCATCGTGTATGATTCGTCGAGCTTCATAGAAACCTTAACAAAGAACGGCAGACCTGTCTGGAACAGTGTAAGTCCCACCCAGTACATAATGTCGGAGCCTACAAAGGTGCGGAAGCTTTTGTTTTTGAAGGTTGCGCCGAGCGACTTGAACATATTTGCGTTAGAGGGCTTTGTGTCTACAAATTCCTTCTCTTTAAGGAAGAAGGTGGGGATGAGCATACAAATGCAGGAGATTACCGCCAGCACGATAAAGCAAATGCGGTAGCTCCACGCAAAGCCGACGCTTCCGCGCAGCATTCCCGCGAATACAAACGGGGTGTAGGCGAGCAGTGTGCCTGCGAAGAAGGTCAGCGAAATCGCGGTTGAAATGTACATACGGTCGTCCTGGGTTTTGCCGAACTCCGAGATAAGCGCGTTGTACGGCGTGCAGTACATCGTCATAAACAGATAGAACAGAACGACGAATATTGAAATCCACACTACGTTCCAGCTGCTGATTGCCTCAACCGGAGCGCAGAACAGAAGCACCGTTACAACCGACAGCGGAATTGCCGCGTACTGCATAAACGGAATACGTCTGCCGCGCTTGTTTTTGCTGCGGTCGGAAAGGGAAGCTATAAGCGGATCGGTAATAGCGTCAAACACACGCGAAAGCGCGGTGATAAGACCGAGTATCGTCAAAAATCCGCCGATTACAAGTCCCGGCATAATGTACTGAATCGCGCCTAAGTTGATGTCGTTTTGCGTGGGCAGGTAAAAGGTTACGAACCACGCGCTGATAACTCCGCTCAGCGTAGACCAGCCCAGCTGACCTACCGCGAAAATCCTCATTTGTCTTTTAGTTAACCGTTTCATATTGTCCCTCCCAAGTTATTGTTTTTAAGCTCCATCGCGATTTTGACCGCCTTGTACGCGCCGTCGTAAAGCCCGATGGATTTATTAATTTTTATCGCTTCGCACATCTCGGTGAGCAGTGTGTCCTCGTTTAAGAACATATCCGTCATCTGCAGGGTGTGCGGAATATCCGTGCATTCAAGCGTTCCGTCGCCGTACTCAGCCGAGTGAATCGCTCCCCACTTTTCGTGGCCGCCGATACGCTTTAAGAACAGCTTGGGAATGGGGTAGAAGGCAAGCTCGCTGGGCTTTGTCAGCAAAACGTCCGCACTGCGCATAAGCAAATTTGTGCAGTAAACCGCCTCAAAAATATTCTCGTGGCAGAACACGTGAACTCCCTGTACCTCGCCGTCAATCGCGTTTTCGCAAAACGCCTTGGTGTCGTCCCATTTATTAAAGTGGGTTTTTCCGAGCATATTAAGCGACGGCACCTCGCGCTTAAGCGCGTCCCAAACCTTTTTGTAGTCGCCGATGTTTATGTAGATAACCGCGCGGTTTTCCTTAACCGCCGGAATCAGGTGCTTTATTACCGCGGCAAACAGCTCACGCTGCGCGCCTGCTCCGCCGATTGTCAGCAAGAATCGCATTGGCTCGCCGTCTTTCTTGCGATTTAACCTTGCCTCGCAGTCCTTTTCGATATTCGCTACCAGCTCGTGGTCAATGTAGTGGCCGGTGTATTTCAGACTTTCGGGCGGCATAGGCTTTAGCACCTTTTTCTTTGCCATACCGTTTAGGATTCTGTAGCCCATATACGACTGCCTTGTCTGAATCAGGTGAACCGAGCCCTCGGCAAGGTGCAACGCCATCGGCCAGTTGTCGGGTATCGCGTTTACAACGTGCTTCATTCCGGCGTGCAAAGCCGCCTGAGCAGGCCATACGTGAGTGCCGATAACCGGAATTTCCTTGGGAATATTCTTAAAAACCGTCGCCATAAGCTCAGCGGTTTTTTGATCTGATGAATTGTATGTAAGCTGTCTGAAACCCTCGTAGTTGAGCGGCTCCCAAAGCAGCTTGTTGAACAGCCGACTCTTTTGCGAAAGGCGCGAACCGAGCGAATATAAATCGTTCTGCGCTCCGATTACCTTGGTGCAGGTGGTGTCGGGATATGAGTTCAAGTCCATCCAGTAGGGGGTGTAGCCCAGCGCGTGGGCGGCACTTGCCATAGCGATTGAAATTCTGTAGTGACCGAAGCCCATGCGGATATTGCCGACAATCAAGCCCTTTTCCAAATCAAAGCTGCTTTCGCCCTCGCCCTCGGCTACGCGGATGTCCTCAACGCCGAGCGGTTCGTTAAGGCAGGCATTCTTTACCAGCTTTACCGGGTAGCTTTTCGCGCTGTCATCGCCGTATTTTTTTATGTACTTTTTCTTTCCGTTAAGAGCCTTGCGGTAGGCTCTGTCGCTGATTTCGTTGCCGAAAATCATCTTGGAGCGGTCTTTCATAAAATCCTCCTTTATTATTTCGTGATTCTCAAAATATTATATACAAAACTAACAAATATATCTTAACATACATATAAATAAAAAGCAATGTTTAATTAAAAATTAAGCATAATAAAAGCCGATTTATCCTGTAAAATTTTCAGTTTTTGAAAAAAATTAAAATAACAAAAAATTACCTCTTGACAAAAGCAGAAATTTAATATATAATACACTACAGTTAGCAGTCGCTAACTAAGAGATATTTTATATATCGACTTTTACGGCGTCCGTGGAGGACGCGTATTTTCGGGATATTGGTTAGCGACCGCTAACTGTTGTAAAATCCCTCGGAGGAATACACAGATGTCGGAAGATTTGATAATTAAGCATTGTTCTCCTACTCTCGCGGGGCTTAAAACCGCTAACCTGTTCAGCTGCGCCTGCACCGACAAGGCTGCGCTGGAGCGTTACGCCGAAAGGTTTAATGAGCGTTTCGGTTACCGGGGAGTAAAAATGCAGCCGTTGGATTACGGCAGAGAGCGCGCCCTGATTTATGTTTATCGCCCGACAAAGCTGAAAAAGGATTTGAACGATTCTCTGTCAAGAGATATTCTTTCGTCCTTCGGTTATACGCGGTTTGATTTAAAGGAGTGCATCAGCACGCTGAAAACCAGAATCAGCCGTTGCCCGGCTTTTCCGCACGAAATCGGACTTTTCTTAGGCTATCCGCCCGAGGACGTCCGCGGGTTTATTCTTCATAAAGGAAACTGCTGTAAATGCTGCGGTTGTTGGAAGGTTTACGGTAATGAGGAAAAAGCCCGGCGCGAGTTTGCCAAGTATAAAAAATGCTCCGACATCTATTATTCCAAATGGCTCAGCGGAACATCAATCACAAAATTGATTGTTAAGAAATCAGCATAAAACATTTTAGAAAGGTAGTTTATTATGAGTAAGACAGCAGTAGTATTTTGGAGCGCGACCGGCAACACCGAGACAATGGCAGACGCGGTTAAGGACGGCGCGGCACAGGCAGGCGCGGAGGTAAGCGTATTTACCGCCTCGGATTTTTCTGCGGATAAAGCAGCGGATTTTGATTCGATAGCCTTCGGCTGTCCCGCAATGGGTGACGAGGTGCTCGAGGAGGACGAGTTCCGGCCGATGTTTGACTCGGTTCTGCCTGCACTTAAGGATAAGAAAATCGGTCTTTTCGGCTCATACGGCTGGGGAGACGGTCAGTGGATGCGCGACTGGGAAGAAACCTGCAAAGCGGCAGGCGTTACCCTTGTAAGCGAGCCTGTTTTGGCAAACGAAGCCCCCGACGACGAGGCTGTGGCAGCCTGCAAGGCACTCGGCGCGGCTTTGGCGTAAAATATATTCATTAATTTTGCTTCCTGAATACGGTACACCGGGACTACCGAAAGGCATCGTAGCGGTACAACGGTTTGCCGATCCAATACCAATTTCATTATTATTTTGCATGAACGTCTGC
>CAMNHG010000030.1 GCA_946539105.1 uncultured Clostridia bacterium
TTTTCGCCGTAGTACGACCACGCGATAACCGTTGTAAACGCGAACAGCGGAAGGATAATCGAGAATACCGCCGTACCCAGTCCGCCGAAGTTGTCCGAGAACATCGTCATACTCATAACGCTGTCCTCCATCTTGGCGTCCAGCTTTGTAACGTCAAAGGTTGTCAGGAACATAAGCGCGGTCAGCGTGCATATAACAAAGGTGTCAAAGAACACCTCAAATACACCCCAAAGTCCCTGCTTAACAGGCTCTCTTGTTTCGGAAGCCGAGTGGGCGATAACCGAAGAACCCAGTCCGGCTTCGTTTGAGAATACTCCGCGCGCCATACCTTTTTTGATTACCTCGGCAAAGGTGTAGCCGAGGATTCCGCCGCCGACTGCCTGGAAGTTAAACGCCTTTTCAAAGATAAGACCGAAGGTTCTCGGAATGTTGTTAAAGTGAATACAAATTGCCGTAACCGACATAATTATAAAAATAAGCGACATAAACGGAACGAGCATAGAGGCTACCTTGCCGATACGCTGAATACCGCCGATAATAACAATACCCGCAATAATCGCCACGCCGATGCCGATAAACAGCTTTATCATATCTCCGCCCTCGGTAAGACCGGTACGGGCAAGAGCTTCGTTAATTGTGCCCGAAATTTTGTTGGTCTGAACGCCGCTCATACCGATAGCCGCGAACATACAGAAAATCGCCGCCATATATCCCAGCCACTTCCACTTTAAGCCGTAGGCTATGTAGTAGAACGCTCCGCCGGAGATGTTGCCGTTTTTGTCCTTTTTGCGGTAGTAAAGACCGAGCACATTCTCGGAGTAGTTTGTCACCATTCCGAAGAAAGCCGAAATCCACATCCAGAACACCGCTCCGGGACCGCCTGTTAAAATAGCGGAAACAACGCCGACGATATTGCCGGTGCCGACCGTGCCCGAAATCGCGGTAGAGAATGCCTCGAACTGAGAAACAGACTTAACTCTCGAATCTTTTTGACGTTTTTTGCCGATACTTTTTACCGCAGGGACAATCGTAGAGTTTAGCGAATCGCCGAACTTGCGAACCTGTAAACACTTTGTGCGGATTGTAAGTAAAACGCCTGTGCCCAGAATCAGAATGATAACAGGCCAACCCCATACAATGCCGTTGAGAAAGCTGTTTACGTCCTCAACGGTTTTCAGGAAACTTTCCCACATTTTTTACATCTTACTCCTTTTTTTCGAACCGCAAAAGAAAAAGCCAGCAACGCGCGCTGACTTAATATACAGGTAAAACCATCTCCGTCCTTTTGCCTGAGAGATTAGCGCGAAGTTTAAAACCTCGCGTTTGCACCTTCGGCACTCAAATGAGCTTCTCCGGAGTTTCGTCAGCAGACAGTCATAACCGAATATTTCTGAATGCGTCGTCCGATATTTTATTTTGTTAATATTTTATCATATTAATACACTTTGGTCAAGTATCATCGCGCAAAAAACACACCCGCGGAATAAAACTCCGCGGGTGTGAAAGTTTAATTAATAATTATTTACCGAAGTTTGGCAGCTCGTTCTCCTCAGGTTTATAATGCAGCTCGCTTGTAGTAATCACGTCGCCGGTTTGAAATTCAATTATTTCAAGCTCTGCGCGCTCATATATTTCTTTTGTCATTTCAATCCCTCCGTTATGACTTAAAGTAATCTTTTGCGGCGACGGTATAGAGGTAAAACGCCCTGACAACATTTTTAAGATTTTCATCATCAGTGCCGCTGTTTAGAACATTGTAGCAGTATTTCATAGGACTATAAGTTACCGTACCTGCGTTTTGATTATTTATCATAATGGTGACGGTATAATCCTCCTGAGCCTTGCCCGATGGAATATTTCTGATACGCGCAACAAGGTAATCTCCGTTTTCTTCGGTTTCTACCATATTGGTATCGCAAACAAAGCTCAGCGGCTTATCGCTGATAAACAGCAGTGAAAGCGTGGTTTCCGAGTTAAGGGATAGGGAAGTGCTCTCAAAGCTGATGCCGTCAACCGTTATGTGTTCGGTAAATGTTCTGTCGCCGATTGTCTCGGCGGTTACGTGGCTTACATTCTTTTCTTCATCGGTCAGCAAACCGTCGCTTGCAAGGTCGTCGCTGTTTTTGTCAAAGTAAATCTGCGCGTATGAGCTGTAGTTGAGCAGGTTTTTTACAAGCGGAACAGCCTTTTTGAAATCAGAATCCTCATCCTGATGTTCAAGCAGATACTTTGCGTAGTCCTTGACCGAATAGGTGTATTCCTTGCCTTTTGTATCATTTTCAGGCTCAAAAAGCCGCGCCTTGATTTGCGAGGTGACTTCTTTTGCCGCGACGTTGCACTTGAATACATAATATGTTTTGCCGTTAACAATCGTTTGCCGCGCGTACGGCTGTGATTCGTCAGCTTGCTGATTTACGTAAACAATCTGATTACCGGGCTCACCGTTTTTGGGTATCGTAAAGTGCATATACGCGGTGTTGCTGCTTGCGATATTACTGTCCAAATCCATATAGAAGTTAACGCCGATGTCGCCGTCGAGCGAAAGCGAATAACCTGCCAGCTTTGCGCCGAGGTCATCGGGCTCAAACTCCGCCTTGATTCTAACCGGATTGTCGGGCATTGTAAAGGTCTTTGATTCATCTTCAACCGGGTATGTAACCGAGGAATCGTCATATTTTTCAACGTTGATATACTTTAGGCGGTAGCCGTCACCGGGCGTAACAGTAATCGTTACAGTTTCATTCTGAGCGGCAAAATCCTTATCGACGGTTACTGTGCCGTTTGTAATTCCGCTGTCAACGACAACCTTTGACTTTTTGGTGTATGAAGCCGTATAAACAGCGTCGTCTGTTACAGCCGTAACCTCGGGAGTCCATCCGCTGAAGTCGTATTTATAAAGCTCTCCGCCGTCTTTTGCGGGATTTTCACTTCCGTAGGAGGGAACAAGCCCTTCTTCAACGGTATCGGTTTTCAGCACAGTTCCGTCGTCGCTTTTCCACGTCACCGTATGACTCGGAATACTAAGAGGAACAATGTATTTACCTGCGATTTTGGTTGAGCTGATTTCACCTGCTCTGAAAGTTTCAGCCTCATTATTTTTATTCTTGAAAGACCTTAGCAGTGTAACACTTCCGCCGTAACTGTTAGAGTAAATAGTGTCATCGTCATTTGTCCAGCTGAGGTTAATTATTGAGCTGTTGCCTGAACCGCTGCCTATGCCCGGCAGACGTTTGGTGGCGTGATCTTTATCTGTGCCGCCGTAGGCGCAAACATAGCCGCCCTGAATATTTACCTCGGCAGGTGTATTGTTACTTCCTATCGCGGCACTGTTTGTTCCTCCGTGCGCCTCGGTACGACCTCCGCTTATTGTAACGGTAATGATTTGAGATGAATTTCCGCCGCCTATACCTGCGCCGTATTCTCCTCCCGTCGAAGTAATATTTCCGTCTGAAATTTTAATTTCGGTTTTTCTGCTTTCGAATCCGCCGCCTATGCCGGCACCGTTTGTGCCGCCTTTAGCGTTATTAATTGTGCCGCCTTCAATGGAAATATTGCATAAGCCGCTATCGCCCGAGCCTATTCCGGCACCGTTTGTGCCGCCCTTTGCGTTTTCTATTGTGCAACCTTTGAGCTCAACGGTGCATATGCCGTTGCGTCCGCTGCCTATTGCCGCCGCGTTGCTTCCGCCGTCGGATTCTTTGATAATGCCGTTGGTTAAGTCGCATTCGGCAGTACCGTTCAGTCCGCTGCCTATTGCCGCGCCGTTTTCGCCGCCGACAGCTTTTTCGATTACTCCGGCGTTAAATGTAATCTTGGCAGAGCCGTACTGACCGCTGCCGATTCCGGCTGCGTTTTCTCCGCCTGTGGCTGAAATGGTTGTTCCGTTGATTTCGACTGTGCTGACAGAAACTTTTGAATTTTCATTATCGCTCGCGCTGCCGCCGATACCTGCAGCGTATTGTCCGCCTGTGGCGTTAACTTTTCCGTCACTTAAGGTGCTGAGCGTTACATAACCGGCAGCGTTATATCCTCCGCCGATTCCCGCTCCGTAAGTTCCGCCGGTCGCGGTAACCGTACCGCCTTCGACTGATACCGTACCGCTGCTGTTGCTTCCACCGCCTATGCCGGCAGCGTATTGTCCGCCTTTCGCGGTGATTTTGCCGCCGACCAGTTTTATTGTACCGCTGTTCTTTTCTTCTTCACCGCCTATGCCCGCGCTTCCGCTTACATTTTCGGCGTTGCTGATTAATACTCCGCTTCTCATCTCCTGACCGTAAACCGTCAGGCTGCTGCCCTCGGTTACGGTAATTCCCGATAACGCGTTTAAGGATTTGTTATCGCAAAGAATGAGAAAAACATCTCCTACGCAGGTAATTCGGTTTGTAAAGGTAACATCGCTTTCCAGTGCGTACCAGCCGCCTGCTAAGGATGTAAATTCACTGCTTACAAAAATGGGATCATATGAGTATTGAGTTGTCCAGTTTTCATCTATGTAAGGTATTGTTTGACCTGAATGCTTAAACGGAGGAACAAGCGTTTTATGCTCCAGAGGGTGTGGTGATGAACCTGAGGGATTGTTGTATGTACCTTTGGCATACAGTTCCTGATTATCCGCGCATATAAAATCATTTACGAGCACAACATCGGCGTAAATACCGTAAAAATAATACTTATCGTTAACGCTTGACCAGTTTAAATTAACAGGAGAAGCGGAAGCTATGCCGGCTGTGTCGGCATGAACATCGCCGCCGGTTATATTAATTATTGTACCGTCGCCGCCGATAGATTGCTTGTTGCCTTCTGCCTGCGTGGTCTGAGGCTGATTATTATTAGCGTATGCCTTTACGGTTCCGCCTGTGATTTTTATATTCATAACCGCGTTGCCGTCGCACATAAGGTCAAGCAAAGCACCTTCGCCGATACCTGCTGCGTGTGTTCCGCCGGTCGCGGTAACTGTACCGCCGTTGATATATACGCCGTCTTTGTCTGTTGTGCCGCAGGCTGACGAATCGGATAACGCTCCGCTTCCTATGCCGGCACCGCCGTTTTCTCCGGTAGAATTAACCGTACCGCCGTTTATGGTGACTTTACCGGAAAATCCGTTTTTACCGCCGCCGATACCCGCGGCGTTTATTCCGCCGAGTATGTTAACGGTACCGCCGTTAACGGTAAGCGCGGAAAGACTTTCGCCGTTGTTTCCGCCGATACCGGCGTTGTTTTCTTCAGCGGCATCAATAACAAGAGTTCCTTTGCCGCCGATAGTAAGAGACGAATCTCCGGTTACGTGAAACCCCTTTTTAACCGTCAGCGTTACACCCTCGGTGAGATTTAATTTAACATCGCCGTTGCAGTTAATACGGTTGTTAACCGTTAAATCATACGATGATGTATATGTTCCGACGCTAAGCGATGTAGTGTCAGCAGTCAGCTGAATACCGTCTGCAACCTGTGCGTTTTCGTCCTCCGCCGCGTAAACGGAGAAGGGGAGAGCAGTGAATATGCTTAATATCAGCACTACCGACAACAGGATGCTCACGGCTTTTTTGCGCGTTTTATTACGTTGCATTATCAATTATACCTCCTATACATATTATTACATCATAATTATATCACAAAGTGATTTGGAAAATTTCCGATAATGAATTATAATTAGTAAATTCAATGTGATTTTATCAGTTTTTTGTGTTTTTAAATTATAAATCTGGACAAAACCTACAGCAATTTGTTATAATAATAACGTATATTTTTATAGAAGGAGGACAAATATGAAGAAGTTTTTAAAACCGGCGGTTGCAATTCTGCTCTGCGCGGTAATGATTCTCGGAATCTTGCCAACGGCTATGGCGGCGCAAACCGACGGAAAACGTTCTTACACACGCCTTGCGGATTTAAGTAAGCTGGAAGAACAGTATCTTTCTGACAGCGAGGCACGCTCCGCGGAATATCCGAACGGCGCGATAATGATTGTAGAAGCGTCTGCCAAACTGGATATGGGCAAAACCTACGCCATTGATATTTTCCGTCAGGGCGGAACAAAGGGCGAGGCCAAAATAAAGCTCTCTACGGTAGACCTGACAGCAGGCTATAATGAGGCTTACCGCCTTTTCCTTTCCGACGACCTCAGCGAAAACAGCGCGGAGGGCGAGAAAAAGCTATATTACTATCAAACCGGAGTACCTTATATCGCTCGTCTGGGCGAAGAGGATACCCAATATATGACTCGCGATAACGTTGATAATCTTGACGAAGCGAAAAACGACGCGTCCGAGATTAACGATATGTCAGCGGAGAGTATGCCTCATTCAACCGAGACCGTACTCACATTTGCCGAGGGCGAAAACAAGAAAACGGTTTATATCCAAACTATGAAGCCCCGTGAAGTAACCGATGACCTCGAGTTTATGCTCGCGCTGTCCGACCCCGAGAACTGCTCAATCAGTGCCAATACCTCGGGCGTTTATAAAATTCTCGAAACCCGCGACAAGCCGCAGGCAAAGCTAAGTATTTCCTCGGACGGCGCAAATCCCGACGACGCCGAGGCGTATATCTCGGTTAAACGCGCAGGAAATCTCGGCGGTTACGATTCCTTCCGCGTTACAACAAAGTCAGGTACAGCCAAGGCGGACGAGGACTACACCGCGGTTGCTTTGGATTTGCACTTTATTCCTAATCAGAGCGAGATTAAAGTGCCTGTCACAGTACTTGACGGTGCCGAAAACGGCGAGAGCTTTACAGCCGAGCTGTCCGATGTATCGGGCAACGCCGTTGCCGAAAACAGCGTTACCGAAGTTGTTTTTGACAGCAAGAAGGACGCGAGCGGAGAGTTGCTCGGAGAAGAGAGTAAAAATTACGTCTCCGATATGACCTATAAGCTAAACGACGTTAACTACAGACAGTATGAGTTTGTAGATTTGCAAAAGATGAACGCTTACAAGGTGCTGGGCGATTGGCACGAAGCCACATTTAGTAAGGATAAAGGTTATTACGAAGTAGGCTACAGCGTTTGCTTCTGCGGAAATAGCCACACCAGCATAGCGCGTTCCGATTATCCGCTTGATATGTACGGCGTTAATAAGGCGGAGGTTTGCTTTGACGAACGTTCGGGTTCTATGAAAGCCGATACAGGTGTAATCTGCTTTGCAAACAACATAAACTTCTCTAATGACGACAAGGGAATGAGCTGGAGAACAAGCAAGTCAAACTGCGGCTACTACGATTTGTGGAATGTCGGTCCAAGCCACCTGAGAGAAAGTTTTAAAATCTCCGACCATTCTGCCGGACAGTATCTCTATTTGTGCTGCTACCGTTCAGCGTGCTGGGGATATGCCGGACTTCGCGTACATAACTACAACGGCAGCAGAGACTGCTCCTTCCGTCTTGAGGCTCAGCCTTACGACGTTTCAATCAGAAATCCGAATAAGGTAAAGATGTATGTAAACGGCAAGCTCGAGGAAGTTCAGGTTGTAAAGAACTCTCTCTTTACCGACCCCGGCAAAACAAGTGCTGCCGACACAAACAACGCAACCTTTTACCGCTATGACAAAACCGTCATCAAAGCCGATGTGGATTCAAAATACGGCTCGGGAACGCTAAAGGGAATCCGTTTTATCGATTCCAACGACGAGTCAAGAGTTTCGGAAACTATTTCTTTATTAAAAGATAATAAATTTGAGCTCACACCTGAAATTCTCAGAAAATACGAAAGCTATTTCCGCGGCAATAAGATTATTATCGAACCTGTTGTAGAATTTGATCCCGTCAACTTCTCGGTGCAGAGCTACGAGGATAAAGCCACAGGCGTAAAGTTTGAGGCAGACAACGCCAACCACACCGGTAAATACACCGTTAACGGTCAGGATTACGGAACTGTCAGCTGGAGCTATGACAGCAGCAGAAACGGCAAGTACTTTGACGGAGACGAGCTTACCTTTACTTTTAAGCCCTCCGCTTTAGGCGTAAGCGAAACCGTTAATTATATGTATTGCTATTCCGACACAGAGGCGGGTCTTGAAAAAGCGGACGATCACACGGTCAGCAACGAAGCCAAGGACTCCCTTAACATAACGCTTGAAAATAAATATTTCAGGGTTACGCCGTTTATTGTGAACAAAAAGTCCCAGACAAGGCTTGTTGTAAGCAATCCCGACAACGGCGACTTCACCTCGAAGGGCACAAAATATTGTACTATAGACTCATCGGGCAAGGCGATTGTCAACGGCATATATATCAACAACGCTAACACATCAGTGGATACCTCATTTGACAATATCCAATGCGGCTCGCGTATTGATCTTACCGCACAGCCGAAAGAGGGTTACTACGCAGTATGGAAATATACCAGCTCGGTAACTCATCAGGAAATGACCTATTTAGGCAATACCTTTAATTTTATTGTGCAAAACCCGTCTATGGTCAACGATAATTATGTTACGCTGACCTTTGAAAAGGTTGAGGAAAATATCCACAAGCCGCTTAAGGGTAAAATTGTCATTCCCGAAAGCACTATTCTTCATCCTGCTTCTTCAACAGATAACAAAAAAGTTCCTGCAGAGGGCGCGTTAATTTATATGGACGGTTTTGTCGGAAAGGCTGATAAAAACGGTCAGTTTATGCTTAAGCAGGATTTGAGCAAAACCGATTACTCTATGATTCAGCTCGGCGCGTTTAAGCTGAACCAGCGAAATTACACGCAGACAAACCGCGCGCTTATAATATATAACAACAATACTTATGTGTGCGACGTTCAGGTTAATTTGGCTAACAGTGTAAAGGTTTGCGCCACTACGGAAATTGTAATCGGCAGCGACACTACACAGGGCGTTAAGCCTATCAACGTTACCGCCTATAACGCCGATATATCCGGCGAGTACGGAAGCACTATCACGCTGGTCAACACCCGTCCGGTCAGCTTTCAGGTTCGTTTTGACTCAACGAACATACCTGTAAGCAAGCCTGTAAACCTTGCGCGCTGGAGCTTTTCAAACGACAAGGGTGTTGAACACGCTTCTGATGAAAAGCCGGTTGAAGAGGGTGCCTGCATGGCAAACTATAACACGGTTCTGTCCGAAAAGGCTAAGCAGGGTGACAAAATGTACATCGAGTTCTTCAACAAGACCGGTGACAGTACAATTTCCTACGGCCGTTTTGAGGTAGGCTATTCGTTCGTAAACGCAAATATCGAAAAGATAGTAAGCTATATGCCCGATATCGGCTACTATGACGACCCGTCCGCGGATAAAAGCGGCGGAGATGTAAAGCTGCCTTCGGCACCCGGAATCGGCCCGGTTAGCCCGTTGTTCTCGCTCTTCGGCTTTACTCCGATTTACTCGGACAAGGCTACCGGTCAAAAGGATAAGAAAAGCGGCAAGGACCTCTATTGCCTTGAAATAGGAGTTCAGTTAAGTATCGCAAAAACCGACAAGGGCGACCAGCAGGGCAGCTGGGATGTTTCGAGCGTTAAAAAGCAGTACGACAAGCTCGCCAAGCTGATGGACGGTCAAAAGACAGACCCCTCTCAGGGCTTGCACACGTCAACAACAATTTCGCTTACTGTTACCTTTGCTTATCAGCTCGAGTATTACACATCTGATACAGGGGCGCGCTGCTACACCGCAAGCGTATTTTTGCTCGGTGCGAAGGTAGGCGTTAAAATATCAATTCCGTTTACCATTGTTGTAGTACCGTGCTTTGTTTACATCGACGTTTCGGTAAACAACATTGGCTACCTTGTTCATACGCCAAATAAATTCACCCCGGGCTATTGGACTTCAAATACGCTTGACAACGGCTACTACTATGATACCCACGGCGTATTTAAGCAGCAATTTTCGCTTAAATTCGGCGTAGGAATCGGCTACGACGGAGTTGTCTCCATCGGCGGCCATATAGACTTTAATTTGGATTCAACAATCAGCGGCACAAACCACGGCAAAATGGTATTCGGCATAAAGGGCGGACTGTTTGCCGAGCTGCTGTTCTTCAAGGTTGACTACACATGGGATATCGACAAGGAGGTTCTCCTTGACACCGACGCTAATCTTTCTAAGGTCGCAGAAAATGTACTTGCGGCTAACAGCGACGACTTCCTGACAAACGCCAAGCTCTCCGACTTCAGAATCGCAAGTGCTTCAGATGTTTACGACACTTCTGTTTTGAAGGATAAAGATTCCGAGGCTTTAGGCGCGGAAGCAGCCGCAAAGGGCGTAAAGGATACCTACGAGGAAACAAACGCGTCTGAAATGACGCCTGTAATCGGAAAAATCTCCGACAACCGTTATCTTATCGCTAACGCTCTCGACGACAGCGGCGACCTGCGTTGTCTGCGTTGCTACATTTACGATACAGATCAGCAAAAGGTAGTTGAAAAGTTCAGTCCTACCGAAGCGTTTAAGGATACCGACAGCCTTACCCAAAATGAAAAAGAAATCTTTGGTAAGAGCGAGGATGTTGTAGACAATATCAATATTGTTGACTGCGGCGATAAGCTCCTTCTTATCTGGCAGAGCGGCATTTTTGACTATCAAAAAGTTGAAGATTTGTCCACGCCTGAATTATTGCAGTCCTTCAAGGTTATGGGTATGCTGTACGATAAAAAGACCGGCAAATTCACCGACTACGGAATTATCGACGATACAAGCGGCAAGCTCGCCGACAGAGTTTCCGGCGTGTACAATCCCAAAACCGGAACCGTTAACGTGTTCTACGAGAATATCGACATTAACGGCGTAACCGCGGATACCACGCTCAATGAGCTCAACAGCCGTCCGATTACCCTCAGTATGGCAAGCACCTCCGTAAAGGACGGAAAGCTGAACTTCACTCAGGGGAGAGAGGTTAATACAAACGGCAAAACCATTTCAGACTACTCTGTATCAAGCTACGGTGACAAGATTCTTCTATCGTATATTTCAGCGGAAAAGAACAGCATGATTCTTGAAAAACCGCTGGTAGATACAAAGTATTCCAATTCCGAGCAATACGGTACAAAGAATACTATGTACCTCAACCGCTACTCCGTAGGTCAAAGCGGAGAGCTGACAGAGGATAACTCCATATTAATTGCGAACGAGAACGTAGTAACCGCGAACCCCGAATTTGTAAATGTCAGCTATAAGGGAGTAGACAACACCCTGCTGTTCTACAAGTACGACGGTAAATACGGATATCAGAACGTTAACAACATTTATTTGCTCCACGACCATTACGGATTTATTAATTCCGAAGCCGAGCCGCACTACATAACCGAAGACGAAGACCACACCGTAGGCGAGGACTTAAAGGTGTATAACGGCGGCGAAGGCGAGCTGTTCGCGCTGTGGACACAGGCAGAGGGCGATCAGCAGCAAATTTGGGGCAGACAATTCGAAATTGATGAAATCATTGATTATGATGATGTTGCCGTCATTGATGAAAATAAGAACCCTGTAGTTGAAAGCGGCGGCAATACCAAGACCGAAAAGCTCAAAGAACCCGCAAAGATATTAAACGGCTTCTGGGGCAACAAGGTAGCTCTTACAACAGGCGGCGTAAGCAACGGCGACGGCACGGGCTTCTATAAGGGCAACCGAGACGCTGTAGTTTTCGACAAGGACAGCATCCTCTGCGCTTACGAGGCGTTCGACTACGATTACAGCGGCAAAAAAATGGAGAAAATAAACAACCGTTTCGCTATTTCCGAATTTGACGTTTCTCCGTATTATGAGACCGGAATAGAGGATGAAGACGAAAAAGAGATTGAGTTTTCGGAATACTACCCGACTCCCGGACAAACCGTTAACGTAAACGTAAAGGCGGCAAACGTCGGCTTCCACAACGGCAGCGACGTTACCCTTCGCCTTATGAGCAAGGTAAACGGCGAGTCAAAGGTTGTTGATTCGGTAGAATATCCCGTATGGCTCGGCGGTCAGGATATGGAAGAAATCTTTACCTACACCGTTCCCGAGGAGGTTCTTACAGGATCGGTATATCTCTATTACGAGATTATCGACGACGGCGATGTAAAGTTTACCAGCGAGCCCTACAAATTCCGCCACGACTCAAAGCTCAGCATTGAGCTTGCCCACGCCGATCCCGAAAATGAATTTGCCGATGGTACAGACGCCGTTAAATATCACGTTACGGCAACCGTCAGCAACATAGGCAACGCCGACTACAAGGGCGGCGACGAGCTTGACTTTATCTTCAACGACCTCGCTGTTCAGGCTGACGTTATGAATCCGGCGGTTCCCGACACCGAACCGTTCTATATCAACTACGGCGGAGCCGAGATTCCGGAAATTCCCGTAGGCTCAAACGTTGTCCTAAACTTTGTCAGCGAAGACATCCCCGAGAAAATCTTTGATAAATACGGCACAAACAGTGCTAACCTAAAGCTCGCCATCACTCCTGAGGACGGAATCGGCTGGAAAGAGGTTAAGGGCGACGAACCCTACAACTTCCTCGACGAGCTCGGAATAGGACAGTTTGAAAAGCCCGTACCCGATAAGGTAACAGAGATTACCGCCGAGGATATTGAAGTACCGCTCGGTGATTCCGCGCTTGTTTTACCGGTTGTAGCACCTGCTTCCGCCGCGGAAACCGCGAACCTGACCTACTCCACCGAAAACGACGATATTATCACAGTTAATGAGGACGGAGAGATTACTGCAATCAAGCAGGGAACGGCAGTGGTGACGATTTCAAGCGGCAACGTCAGCACAAAAGTAAACGTTACCGTTACGCCTCCGGTTAATAACATCATAGGCGACGTTAACGAGGACGGCGTTGTCGATACCCTTGACGCTATGCTTATTCAGCAGGTTTCAATCGGCAAAGTCCCGAACAGTACATTTAACAACAAGCTCGCGGATGTTAACAACGACGGTATCATAAACGTCCTTGACGCGTCCTGCGTACAAAGATTTGCCGCGGATTATACCAAAAAGACGGGCAACGCAGGCAAGGCGTATATCGAAATCACACCTGTCTCCGAAAACCCTCAAATTATGGAATAATCCTAAACGGATTAAATTCATAAAATTAAAAGCCTCCCCCAATGCGTAAGTTTTGGGGGAGGCGCAGTCTTTGGTGACTGAGGGAATTATGCCGGTATTCACGGTACCGGGAATTGGTTTTTATTTTCAATTATAATCAAAGTGTGTGATTTTACTTGACAACCGTGATAATTGGTGATATAATAATTCTCGGTTCAAACGCGGATGTAGTTTAGTGGTAGAACTTC
>CAMNHG010000031.1 GCA_946539105.1 uncultured Clostridia bacterium
TATATCAAATGTTTCCGATTAATTTCATTATCCACATAAAATCTCCGTAATCTTATTCTTATTTAAATTCTCTCCGATGACGATTACAATGTTCTGTCCGCCTTTAATCGGGCTGAGGGTTATGTTATCTCGCACGGCGTTTAGCTCAAGCCAATTTCCGCCCTCGCTCACAAAGCCCTTCGCGCGGAATATTCCGCCTGCCTCAGCTGTTTCAAACAGCGTTTCAACTCTCTGTTTAAGCTGTTCGGGAGAAAGAGACAGCTCCATAAAATACAGCGACTTAAAGCCCGAATCGTCGGTTGTCTCGAGCTTTGTGAAGTCCGGCGAGCTGTAGCCGCAGCTCGCAATCGCCTCAAAATCACTATCGGTCAGCTTGTCCCAGTCTTTTGATGTTATGTTGCTTTCGTCAAACCTGCGGCGGCTGCCGAAGTTCCGCAAAACCGCGTTAATCAGCGCGGTTGTTTTTTGCGCGGCAGCTTCATTTGTGAGCTGGGTTTTGCTCAGCACCAGCCTGCCTGCCACGCACGCCTGAGAAGCCAAAAGGTACTCCGCGCTCTTTGAGAGCTCGGAGCTTAAATTCACGTCAACAACAGCGATAACGCTGCCGATTTGGTACCACCTGTCGAGCGGTTCTTCATACAGCGAATCGAAAAACTCGTCCACGTCAAAAACCCCCGACGGCTCAATCAGCACGCGGTCGCAGCCGCTCATGGCAAGCGCGATCAGCTTTGTCTTAAACCGCCTTTGGTGGCAGTCCCTGTCGCACGCGCCTGCGACGGACTCGATTCCGCAGCTATCTCCCTCAAGCTCGGAAAGCAGCATTGTGTCTACGTTAACCGCGCCGTAGTCGTTCACCAAAATTCCGATTTTCTGCCCCTTGCCGATAAGGTAACGGGCGTATTTTTTTATAAAGGTTGTTTTACCGCTTCCCAAAAAGCCGGTAATCAAATCAATTTTTATCATTTTTGCTCCTTAACCGCCAAAAAACAAATGCTCAATCAAAATTTTAACGCCGATTACAATCAGCGCGATTCCACCGGCAAGCTCCGCCTTTGACTTGTATTTCGCGCCGAAAACGTTGCCGATTTTTACCCCGGCAGCGGAAAAGCCGAAGGTGATAACTCCGATTGTCAGCGCGGCGAAAACTATGTTAACGTTCAAAAACGCGAACGTAACGCCCACCGCGAGGGCGTCAATGCTCGTCGCCACGGCGAGCGGAAGCATAACCCTCGGTGTGAACGAATCATTGACATTTTCATCGTCTTTTTTGAAAGACTCCCTAATCATATTCGCGCCGATAAGCGCGAGAAGTACGAACGCAATCCAGTGGTCAACGCTCTTGATAAGGCTCTCAAACTGCCTGCCGAGCAGCCAGCCGATAACCGGCATAAACGCCTGAAAACCGCCGAAGTACAGCCCTGCGGTAACGCTCTGACCCCTGCGGTATTCCCTGACCGACAAGCCCTTGCAGATTGACACGGCAAACGCGTCCATAGCAAGCCCTGCCGCAAGTATAATTAACTCTATAACCGACATAAAATCACCTTGATTTTAGGCGACACCGCACACCTGAATTGTGCGGAATTGCCTTTACTAAAATACAAGCTGCACCAGCACCATATAAAACGCTACGCCTGCAAAAACGCTGAGCAGGGTGTTCCTGCGCCAGATGTGCAAGCCTGCCACCAGCGCGCCTGCGAGCAGCTCGGGAATGCAGTAGGGATATTTGAAGAACGACACGTCCTTAAAGCAGTAAACCACAAGCATTCCGATAACAGCATATGGCAGAACGGTGCCTAAATATGTTACGACCTTCGGTCTTTTTCTGCCCTCGGGAAAGCACAAAAACGGCAAAAACCTCACGAACATCGTGACCGCCGCCATTACCGCGACTAAAATAAGCGAATATTTGGTATCAATCACCGCTCTGCGCCTCCTCTCCGTCGGAAGCTCCGGTTTTGTCCAGCTTTTTCCTGAAGATTACAAGCTCCAGCGCGATTAGCACCATCGCAGGGATAATGAACAAATCCGCGCCGAAAACCACGAGGCATACAACCGTAGTCGCCACGCCGAGAATTACCGGCAAATGCTCCTTTGTGCTCAGCCACTGCTCAACCATAATTACGATGAACAGCGCGGTCATCGAGTATCCTATGCCCTCGTTTGAAAACGGCAGAATCTCGCCGAGCACCGCCCCGAGCGTACAGCCGGTTATCCAGTAGCAGTGGTCGAGCGCGGTTAAAAACAAATAATATTTTTTGTGGTCAATGCTGTCGTCAAGCTCCGCCGAGCATACGATGGAGTATGTCTCGTCGGTCAGCCCGAAGATGAGGTACGGCTTAAACCAGCCCGTGCCCTTGTATTTGTCGAGCAGCGAAAAGCCGTAGAAAAAGTGCCTTGCGTTTATAATGAACGTCATAACCGCGGTTGTGATTATTGAAGCACCGCTTGCCAAAAAGTCAACGCCTGCGTACTGTCCCGAGCCCGCGAACATTGTGCAGCTCATAAGGATTGCCCACCAAAAGCTGTAGCCCTTGCTTTGAAGCAGCACGCCGAAGCCCACGCCGAGCGCGAGATAGCCCGCGAGCACGGGAAGGCTGTCCTTAAAAGCCCTTTTAAAAGTTCTCTTTATCATAAATACCTGCCTGAGTTTTGCTGTAGAATTACTTAAAACAATTTTCGTCTAATATTATAAAGTGATTTTTATTAAAGTCAATAATCTTTTCCTTTTTAAGCTCCCCGAGCGACCGCGAAAGCGACGCGCGGTCAACCGCGAGATAGCCTGCCAAATCCTCGCGCGAATGGGGAATGTCAAACTTTCTGCTGCGCGCCTGCTCGCTGCAAAAGCCGAGGTACTTAATAATCTTGTCCCTTATGCTTCGCTGGGTAAGGCAGTACATCCGCTTTGACAGATTGTTAAACAGCTCGCGCTGTGAGTTTATCAGGTTGACGAGCATTTTTTGCTGAATTACGGCGATTTTTTCGTCCGTGACAAACAGCGAGTCGGGGTCAATCAGTATAACCTCGCTGTCCTCTCGGCCCTCAAGCTCTACAAGCGCGTTGCGGTAGTCGAGGACAGAATAGAGCGAACCGCTGCTCTCGCCCTCGGTGATTGACTTAATCAAGGTTTTGTTGCCCTCGATGTCGGTGCTGCTTATCAGCACGTCGCCCGACAGCACAACGCTTATCATATACGAATAGCTTTTATCAAGCGTTACGGTCTGTCCAAAGTCAAGCGAGATATAGTACGGCTTTGCGCGCTGAACAAAGGTGTAAATCTCGCTGTCGGAAAGCCCCGAGAACAAAACCTTGTCGTGCAGCTGGGAAAAATGCTTTGCCTTAATATTTTCAAGATAACGTTTCATAAAAAATCACCTGTATCAAATATACCCTACTATTCTACCACCAAAACATTGCATTTGCAACATATAATACCAAAACTAATTTAATAAATCCTATTGGAAAAATCAAAAAAATGTGATATGATATTTTATATATGGCATTTTGTAAACGGAGGAAGAATATGAAGCTACACGGAATTAAAGTGCCTCATAAAAAGAATACGGCAGACTGTGCTCCCGTAAGGCTCAGCGTGCCCGAAACAGTGCGCATTCCGATGTCAATGCACATCGGCAAGCCGGCAAAGGCGGTAGTTAAGCGCGGAGATACGGTAAAGGTCGGTCAGCTTATCGGCGAGGCTGACGGTTTTATATCCGCGCCGGTTCACTCGAGCGTATCGGGAACGGTAGCCAAGGTTGAGGAAATGACAATCTCCAACGGAGCAAAGGTCAAATGCGTTGTAATCAATACCGACGGCGAGCAGGCTGTTTTTGAGGGCGTAAAGCCGCCGGAGGTTCATGATCTGGACAGCTTTACCGAGGCGGTAAGGAAAAGCGGCGCGGTCGGACTCGGCGGAGCGGGCTTTCCTACCTTTGTAAAGCTCAGCGTAAAGGATTTGAGCAAGCTCGACGCGGTTGTTATCAACGCCGCGGAGTGCGAGCCGTACATAACCTCGGACACGCGCACAATGCTCGACAAGAGCGGAGATATTTTAAATGGCATTGAAGCGATAAAAAAGTATTTACAGCCCAACCGCTTTATTATCGGAATCGAGAAGAACAAGCCCGAGGCGATAAAGAAAATGCAGGAGCTTTCCGCGCAGACTGACGGCGTAGAGGTCAAGGTTTTGCCGTCGTCATATCCGCAGGGCGGCGAGAAGGTGCTGGTTTTCAATACTCTCGGAAGAATCATTCCCAAGGGCGGACTGCCGCTTGACGTAGGCGTTATCGTTATCAACGTCACCACGCTCGCGTTTATCGGCAGCTACCTTAAAACCGGTATGCCGCTTGTTAACAAGTGCGTCACCGTTGACGGTTCGGCGGTAAAGGAGCCGAAGAACGTTATCGCGCCTATCGGCATGACAATCGCCGATTTGCTCGAACAATCCGGCGGAACAAAGAGCGAGGCCGCAAAGGTGCTTTACGGCGGACCGATGATGGGGCTTGCCGTGCCGTCGCTCGATTCACCTATTTTAAAAAACACCAACGCGGTTACCGTGATGGATATAAAGGAAGCGACTCCACCCAAGACCACGCCCTGCATACGCTGCGGAGCGTGCCTTAACCACTGCCCGTTAAGGCTTGACCCGAGGGAGATTTCACGCGCTTACAAGCTGGGCTCTGTCGAGGATTTGCAGACCTTGCACGTTGACCTCTGTATGGAGTGCGGCTGCTGCTCGTACATCTGTCCGGCTCACAGACCGCTTGTGCAGACAAACAAGCTGGCAAAGGTGCTGTTAAGGGCAAGTCAGGCTAAAAAGGAGGGCAAGTGATGAACAAGTTGATTTCATCGGTGTCGCCGCATTTTCACACGGCGCGCACCTCTCAAAAGATTATGCTTGACGTAATCATCGCGCTATGCCCGGCGGCAATAGCCTCGGTGATTATCTTCGGCTGGCGCGCGATGCTCGTAATCGGCGTTTGCGTGCTGACCTGCGTGCTTTCGGAGTACCTGTTTGAAAAGCTCTGCAAGCGCGAAAACACAATATCTGACCTTTCGGCGGTTGTAACGGGAATTTTGCTCGCGTTCAACCTGCCTGTGACCATACCGGTTTGGCAGGCGGTAATCGGCAGCGTTGCCGCGATTATCGTCGTAAAACAGCTTTTCGGCGGAATCGGACAGAACTTCGCGAACCCTGCCATCACCGCGAGAATTATTATGCTTGTGGCGTTCTCGGGAACGATGACGCAGTGGGTTGCGCCGTCGGGATTTTTCACCGACGTTGACGCGGTAGCCTCCGCAACGCCGCTCATGGCTGAATCAAAGGGAGCGGCTATGCCGTCTTACCTCGATTTATTCCTCGGCAACCACGCAGGCTCTCTGGGCGAGACCTGCGCCCTGGAACTTATCCTAGGCGGAATTTACCTGCTTGTAAGGCGCGTTATCAGCTGGCACACGCCCGTGGCGTTCCTCGGAACCGTCGCGGTTATGTCGCTTGTCTGCGGCAAGGATGTGCTCGGACAGCTCCTTTCGGGCGGACTTATGCTCGCGGCGTTCTTTATGGCGACCGACTACGCGACAACGCCGTCCACAAAGTGGGGCAAAATCATCTTCGGCGTCGGCTGCGGACTTATCACAATTTTAATCCGCTTTTGGGGCAACTACCCCGAGGGCGTCAGCTACTCGATTTTGATTATGAATATTTTGACGCCGTACATTTCCAAACTGACGCGTCCTAAGCCCTTGATTGGGGGTGGCAAGCAGTGAAGGATATAATCAAGCCGATTGCGGTGCTCGCCGGAATTTGTTTGGTAGTTACCGCAGTGCTCGCTTACATCAACCTCATCACCTTGCCGATTATCACCGCCGCCGAGCAAGAGGCGGCAGAGCAGGCGAGAATGGAGGTTATGCCCGGCGCGAACAGCTTTGAGCAGATAGACATAGAGCTCCCCGAGGGCGTGACCGAGGCCTATACCTCAGACAACGGCGGATATGTGTTTATGCTCAGCACAAAGGGCTACGGAGGAGAAATCAAGCTAATCTGCGGAATTGACGCAGGCGGAAGCATCACGGGTATTTCGACCCTTTCTCACGCCGAGACCAGCGGAATAGGCTCAAAGGTTGTGGAAAACGGCTCGGGCTACCGCGAAGGCTACTACGGAAAAACCGCTGACAATTATTCTGAGGTTGACGACGTAACAGGCGCGACAATATCTTCAAAGGCATACAAAAAGGCTCTTAACGGCGCGTTCGAGGCGTATGAGCTTGCAAAGGAGGCGAAGTAATTGAACACACTGCAAAATTTTTCAAAGGGTTTGATTAAGGAAAACCCCGTTCTGGTGCTTGTTCTGGGTACCTGCCCTACTCTCGCCACCTCGACAAACATTACAAACGCGCTCGGAATGGGCGCGGCGGCAACGGTGGTTCTGCTGTGCTCAAACATCGTAATCTCCGCTCTGCGCAAGGTTATCCCGGACAAGGTGCGTATTCCGTGCTACATCGTTTTGATCGCAGGCTTTGTTACCGCGGTGCAAATGCTCGTAAAGGCGTTCGCGCCGGCACTTGATAAGTCGCTCGGAATTTACCTGCCGCTAATCGTTGTAAACTGCATTATCCTCGGCAGAGCCGAGATGTTCGCGAATAAAAACAAGGTGTTCGATTCCGCCGTAGACGGCCTCGGAATGGGCGCGGGCTTTACGCTGGCACTCACGCTGATGGCGACAATCCGCGAGGTTTTCGGCAACGGCACTTTTGCGGGAATGCCTATCCCCGTGCTCAGCGACAATCACATTTCCATTTTGACAATGGCTCCGGGAGGCTTCTTCGTTTTCGGACTGCTGATTGCGGCGGTCAACAAATTCTTCCCGAATAAGCCAAAGAAAAAGGACTTCGGCTGCGCGGGCTGTCCTTCCGCGGAAATCTGCGGCAAGGTAAGCTGCGACTCCTCTGCAAAGGAGGCTGCCGCTAATGACTAAGCTGATTATTATACTGCTATCGGCGGTATTCATCAACAACTACGTGCTGTCGCGGTTTTTGGGAATCTGTCCGTTTTTGGGCGTGTCAAAAAAGCTCGACTCCGCAACGGGTATGAGCCTTGCGGTAATCTTCGTAATGATGCTTTCTACGGCTGTTACCTACCCGATTCAGTTCTATCTGCTCGAGCCCAACAACCTCGGATTTTTGCAGACGATCGTCTTTATCCTCGTAATCGCCGCGCTGGTTCAGCTCGTAGAAATCATATTAAAACGCTACATTCCGTCGCTCCACAAGAGCCTCGGCGTGTATCTGCCGCTTATCACCACAAACTGCGCGGTGCTCGGCGTTACAATTCTCAATGTTCAGGAGTACCCGGTTGCCGGGGCGACAACCTTTTGGTGGGGCTTTGCACAGTCGATGGTTAACTCGCTCGGAAGCGGTCTGGGATTTTTCCTGGCTATGGTAATGTTCTCGGGAGTGCGCTCGGTAATCGAGGGCAGCGACGTTCCCAAGAGCTTCAAGGGTCTGCCTGTCACCTTGGTGGCGGCGGCAATCACCTCCCTGTCGTTTCTCGGCTTCGGCGGAGTAATCGAGAACCTGTTTGCGTAAGGGAGGTGCGGTAAATGACAGAAATTTTAACCGCGGTAATCCCCGTTGTGATTATCGGCGTAATCTGCGCCGCGGTGCTCGTTATCGCCTCAAAAATTATGGCGGTCAAGGAGGACGAGCGGTTTCCGAAGGTTAGGGAATGTCTGCCCGGAGCCAACTGCGGAGCCTGCGGCTATGCCGGCTGCGACGGCTACGCAAAGGCACTGTGCGAGGACGGCAGCGTGCCGACAAACCTCTGTATTCCCGGTGCCGACGGCGTGGCAAAGCAGCTCAGCGAGGTTTTGGGCGTGGAGTTTGAGGACGTTGTTGAGCAGGTGGCGGTAGTCCACTGCTCGGGCGACTGCGACCACACTCAGGATAAGGTTGTGTATCAGGGAATCGAAACCTGTGCCGCCGCAAAGCTGTTGTACGGCGGAAAGGGCAGCTGCACCTACGGCTGCCTCGGCTTGGGCGACTGCCAAAGGGCGTGTCCGCACGACGCGGTTTGCATTGAAAACGGAATCGCGCGGATTAATACGCGCCAATGTATCGGCTGCGGAGTGTGTACAAAGGCTTGTCCGAATCACCTGATTTCGCTTGTCGCCGACGTTGAGCGCGTTGTTGTAGCCTGCGCCAACAAGGACAAGGGCGTCGAGACGCGCAAGGTATGCTCACGCGGCTGTATCGGCTGTAAAAAGTGCGAGCGCGCCTGTCCGTTTAAGGCGATTACGGTTCAGAATAACGTAGCCGTTATCGACTACGAAAAGTGCAACGACTGTCCGGATTTCGGTATCTGCGCGAGAGTCTGCACAACAGGCTGTATCGTCCAGACGGATTTGAACGGTATGCACAGATTTAAATAGGTGCCGGTGGGCACTTTCGCCCGCCTATGGAAAGCGAGAACGTAAGCTAACGTTTTTGCAACGGCGGGATTAAAATGCAGAAATTTCCTATACAAAATAATCCCCCGGAGCGGTTAATTACCTGCTCCGGGGGTTTGTTGTATATCAGTATAGATTACAGGCTTTCAACAATAGCCTTTGTATCTCTGGCGATAACCATTTCCTCGTCGGTAGCGATAAGCTCTACGCGGATTTTGGAATCGTCGGCAGTCAGCTTGCCCTGCTTGCCGTGGATTGTGGCGTTGTTAACGTCCTTGTCCAGCTTAACGCCGAGGCACTCAAGGTAGTTGCAAACGCCTTCTCTCAGGCAAGGCTGGTTTTCGCCCAAGCCTGCGGTGAATACGATAGCGTCGCAGCCGCCGAGAGCTACGTAAAAGCTGCCGATGTACTGTGCGATCTGGTAGTAGAGCATCTGGTGGGCGAGTGCTGCTCTGTGGTTGCCCTCTTTTTCAGCCGCGGTAACGTCGCGGTCGTCGGACGAAACGCCCGAAACACCCAAAAGACCTGACTTTTTGTTGAGCAGGTCGGACATCTCAGCTGCGGTAAAGCCCTCTTTCTCGGCGATAAAGGTAACAACCGAGGGGTCGAGCGAGCCGGAGCGTGTGCCCATCATAAAGCCGCCCAGCGGAGTAAGTCCCATTGTGGTGTCAATAACCTTGCCGCCGTCAACAGCGGTGATTGACGAGCCGTTGCCGATGTGGCAGGTAATAATTTTTAAATCCTCAATCGGCTTGCCCATAATCTCAGCCATCTTCGCGCTTACATAGCGGTGCGATGTGCCGTGGAAGCCGTATTTTCTGACGCCGAGCTTCTCATAATACTCATAGGGAACGGCGTACATATATGCCTTTTCGGGCATTGTCTGGTGGAACGCGGTATCAAAAACAGCTACCTGCGGAATTTTCTTGCCGAATACCTCGGTGCAGGCGTTGATGCCCTGAATGTGAGCCGGGTTGTGCAGGGGAGCAAGGGGAGAAAGCTCCTCGATTTTGCCGAGAACGTCGGCGTCGATAAGAACGGAACGATCAAAGTAAGCGCCGCCCTGTACTATGCGGTGGCCGATTGCGGTAACCTCGCTCAAATCCTTGATTGCGCCGTACTCGGGGTCGATAAGAGCGTTCTTAACCGCCTCAAAAGCCTGGGTGTGGTTCTTCATCTCGGTTTTGCGCTCAATCTTCTGACCGTCGTCGGTCTTAAAGCCGATAAACGCGCCGTCTGTGCCGATTCTTTCGCAGTTGCCCTTTGCCAGTACGCTCTCGTCAGTCATATCGATAAGCTGGTATTTAAGCGACGAGCTTCCGGCGTTGATAACTAAAACTTTCATTTAATTCATCCCTTCATTTTGTTGATTTACGAACATATATAATGTATAATTATTAAAAATACACTTTATTATCATACATTATAATATCGGCGTTTTCAAGAGTTTTTTGCAAGAAAATGCAAATTTTATCTGTTTTTTGACTCAAAAACAACATCGGAGGGGCTGTTTTATGGCGGTTGCGGTCATTTGCGAATTAAATCCTTTTCATAACGGACACCGTTATTTGCTGAATACGGCAAGAAAGCTGACGGGGGAGGCGGTGCTCGCCGTGATGAGCGGCAGCTTTACCCAGCGCGGTGAGGTCGCGCTGTGCTCAAAGTTCGGGCGCGCGAAAGCCGCGCTTAAAGGCGGCGCGGATCTGGTCGCCGAGCTCCCCGCGGCGTATGCCGTTTCCTGCGCGGAGCGGTTCGCGCGCGGCGGTGTGAATACAGCAAAAATGTTCGGCTGTGTAAATTACCTCGCCTTCGGCTGCGAGGACGATGATTTGGAAATTCTAAAAGCAGCCGCTTTTGCAGGTGAAAATCCAAGGGTGAACACGATTATTGCCGAGCGGATGAGCGGCGGAGACTATTACCCGAAAGCGTATGAGTATGCGGTCAGGCAGGTGTACGGCGGCAGCGTTGCCGATGTGTTGACAAAGCCGAACAACATTCTTGCCGTGGAGTATATCAGGGCGTTAAAGGGCAGTAATATTGAGCCCCTTCCTATAAAAAGAGTCGGCGCGGAGCACGACAGCGAAGGTACCGACGGAATATACGCCAGCGCGTCATATATCAGAAAGCTGCTCAGGAGCGGAAAAAGTGCGGAAAAGCTTTTGCCGTATGCTCCGGGTGAGATTACTTACCCCGAAAAGCTCGACAGAGTTCTTATTTACAGGCTGAGGAATATGACCGCCGAACAGCTCAGAGCCCTTCCCGAGGTGGGCGAGGGGCTTGAAAACCGTATTTTATCCGCGGCAAGGGAGCACGGCACGGCGGAAGAAGTAATAAACTGCGTAAAAACAAAGCGTTACACACGCTCGAGGATTTGCAGAATCCTTAGCTGCGTCCTGCTCGACATTACAGAGGAGCTTCAAAACAAAACCGCCGGCTATGCGCGCGTGCTCGGCTTTACCTCCGAGGGCGAAAAAATGCTCAAGACCTGCTCCGGAAGGGTCATAACCTCCGTGGCGAAAACAGACGGATTGGACGCCGATTCGGCAGAGCTTTTGGCGGCTGATGTCCGCGCGACAGACGCCTCCGCGCTCGCTTATGAAAAGGTAAAGCCCTGCGGAGCTGACTACCTTACAAAAATTATCAAGCCAAATAGTGCAAAATAACGAAAAAAATTAAAAAAATTTTAAAATTTGCTAAAATTATTTACATAAATTTCAAAAATCCTCTTGTATATTTGTTAAAATGTATTATAATAATGTTAATAGTAAATTGGAAAACTATTTAATAAATAGAGAGATTTAACTATAAATACAAGAAAAGAGGTATAGTATGGCATATTCACTTAATGACACCAGACCTCCCCTTGACCAGTTTTTGCAGGGAGAGTCAACAAGAGCTTACGAATTTTTAGGTTCGCACTTTGTAACCTGGGACAACCGCGGCGGCGTTGTTTTCAGAGTTTGGGCACCTAACGCAAAGTCTGTTTCCGTTGTCGGTGATTTTAACGACTGGAACCCCGACGCAAACTATATGTACCGTATTTCCGACTCGGGAGTATGGGAGCTGTTTATTGAGGGAGTTTGGGAGTTTGCGTGCTATAAATACTGTGTAGAAACACCGTGGAACGACCGCCTTATGAAGACCGATCCCTACGCCTTCCACTGCGAGACCCGTCCCGACAACGCTTCGCGCGTTTACTACATCGACGGCTACGAGTGGAACGACGGCGCGTGGTATGACTATAAAAAGGAGCATCCGCACTTTAAACAGCCTATCAACGTTTATGAGATGAACGCAGGCTCATGGCGCAAGTATGAGGACGGCAACCAGTTCAGCTACCGCAAGCTGGCTGACGAGCTCGTGCCCTACGTTAAAGAGATGGGCTACACCCACATTGAGTTTATGCCGCTTACCGAGTATCCGTTTGACGGAAGCTGGGGCTATCAGGTTACAGGCTACTTTGCCGCTACCTCGCGTTACGGCGAGCCCAAGGACTTGATGTACCTTATCGACCGCTGTCACCAGGAGGGCATCGGCGTTATCCTCGACTGGGTACCTGCTCACTTCCCCAAGGACGCTCACGGTCTCGGCCGCTTTGACGGCACAGGCTGCTATGAGTATGAGGACTGGAGAATCGGCGAGCACAAGGAATGGGGCACATATATCTTTAACTACGGCCGTTACGAGGTAACAAGCTTCCTCGTTTCTTCCGCTATGTTCTGGATTGAGAAGTACCATATCGACGGCATCCGCGTTGACGCCGTTGCCTCAATGCTTTACCTCGACTACAACCGCAAGGACGGCGAGTGGATTGCAAACGCTTACGGCGGACGCGAGAACCTCGTTGCCGTTGACTTTATCCAAAAGCTCAACAACGTTGTTCATATGTTCCATCCCGACGTAATGATGATTGCAGAGGAAAGCACCGCTTGGCCGAGCGTTACACGCTACCCGATTGAGGGTCTCGGACTCGGCTTTGACTACAAGTGGAACATGGGCTGGATGAACGATATGCTCAGCTACATCAGCCTTGATCCGCTGTGGAGAAATTACCACCACGACACGCTGACCTTCAGTATGGTTTACGCGTTCTCCGAGAACTTTATGCTGCCTATCTCGCACGACGAGGTGGTTTACGGCAAGGGCTCTCTTATCAATAAAATGCCCGGCGACTACGACCAGAAGTTCCAGGGCGTTAGGGGCTTTGTGTCATACATGATGGCTCATCCCGGCAAGAAGCTGATGTTTATGGGCAGCGAAATCGGCCAGTTTGACGAATGGAACGCCAACGAGCAGCTCCAGTGGAATCTGTTAAGCTACGACAAGCACCGTCAGCTTAACGACTTCTTCAAGGCTGCAAACAAGTTCTACCGCGACACACCGGCTATGCACGAGAACGACTACGACTGGAACGGTTTTCAGTGGGTAGCTCTCGACGACTATCAGAACAGCGTTATCGCGTTCAGACGTATCGCCGAGGACGGCAGCGAAATCCTCTGCGTATGTAACTTCCAGCCCGTCACCCGTGAAAACT
Source organism: uncultured Clostridia bacterium (assembly GCA_946539105.1). Taxonomy (GTDB): domain Bacteria; phylum Bacillota; class Clostridia; order Oscillospirales; family Acutalibacteraceae; genus Ruminococcoides. Next base: position 12,979 of record CAMNHG010000031.1, read on the forward strand.
ACCGCGTAGGCGTTCCGGTTTACGGCGTATATCAGGAGGTATTCAACTCCGAGGCTGAGGAGTTCGGCGGCACAGGCATCGGCAACCCCGGCGACATCAAGGCGAAGAATGAGAAGGAGCATGAGCTCAATTATCACATTGTGCTTACACTTCCGCCGCTCGGCGTTTGCTACTATAAGCTCGTAAAGGAAATGCCCGT
>CAMNHG010000032.1 GCA_946539105.1 uncultured Clostridia bacterium
ACAATAACACTTCGCATAAGATTGAAAATATGAAGTTCACTATGCAAAAGACCGACACAGACGGTCAGTGGAAGTGCAGTATTCCCGATAACGCCTACAACGATTTGACGTTTATGATTCTCGACGGCGCAAACAGCAACAATGTTGTTTATCAGTGGACGAAGACCGAAAACGGTGGTTCAACGCTGAACCGCGGAACAGCGACTACATACTTTGTCGATACCCTAAATAATACAGATTCTCGCGGACACTGGCATGACGGCGACATTGAGGATCACGGTGAAGGTCACGACAGCGGAATCGTTGATGACGATGATTGGTAATACCAAAACTAAACAAGAAAACAACTAAGGAGGTGCCGCTATGAAAAAATCAAATAAAAAGACGCTTGTATTGTCCATAGTGGCATTTGTCCTTATTCTAATGTCATTGGTTAGCTTTACGTACAGCTGGATTGACGATATTAAGCTCGTTGAGTTCCAAAACGATAACCTCGCGCAAAACGGTGCTCCGCTTAAAACCGGAACCGATATAAACGCGACGGTAAATATCACAAAAGAAGATAACACAATTAATCTCGGCAATATGCTGACTAACAATGACCTAACCTATGAATATACAGAAAACGGCAAGACAAAAAGGCATATTCGCTACGATTCTTCAAGCGATAACTCAAAAAAGCCCAATATGGATGATATAAACGAAAAGAAGGGTTATTTTTACGAGTCCGGCGATATGCACCTATCTCCCTGTTACAGTAACGGCGAGACTTTCTACTTCCAAAGACAAGGTCAGTCCGGATACCGAGAGGGAAATAAAGACGACGAAAACGTAAACTATATCAGCTTTACCGCAAAGGTAAGCTCACCCGATGCTACAACCGATTTTTGGTTTGACAGTATGCCCACTATTCAAGGAAAGGGCAAAGATGCAAGTGGAAATCCAACTACTATTGATGTAAGCGATTACGCCCGTTACGCGATTATCGTTGACGGTGAGTGTCACGTTTATTCAAGCAGCGGTACCGCAAATACCTGTAATTCAGGTTTGAACGGAACAACTGCTGTAACAGGCGTAAGAAAAACATCAACATTCACCTACAATGACAGTAATAATGTAACAGCTGAGCGCGGAGTAAACAGCAACGTCCTGTTCTCAATCAAAAAGGGCGGCACTGTAAATATGACCATCAAGATTTGGCTTGAGGGCGGCGTTGGTAATGATGTTACAGCGTCAAATATCAATTTAAAGCTCATTTCATCTTGGTCAAAATCCCGCAAGATTTGGATTGATGATAAAACAACAAACGGTGGCGGCGGAAGCTGGCTGGATGATGACGACGCAAATCTATATGTAACTTTTCCTGCATTTTTGTATGAGAAAAAAACAAACCCAGCTGACTGGCCTAATATAGAAAACGGACCGTTTTATCCTATTCAGGTATCTAACAACAAATATTATGTAGAGGTGCCCCTTGTTTATAACAACGAAAAAATGATTCTTTATCGTTGTAACAGTACCTACTGGAACACAAGCGCAGGCAACGCACAGCAGCGAAGCGATTACAATGTTTATTGCTGGAACTGGTGGCAGACATATGCTCCGAACACGTATTGTGACGAAACATACACCCTTTACGGCGGCTCAATGGACAGCACAGCTAACGGATATTTTGAAAGTATAAGTCAAGGATTCACAATAACCAACAAAGGTTACGGAACATGGGGTGCTGTTGAGGAAATCAAAGTTTTCTCGCACTATAATAATAACGATTTAGCAACAAAAGCTTCAGGAAAAGCAATGTATGTTGTTGACTATTCCGATGAAAACACATCCGGAGAAACCTATATTTATGAAATGTATCGTTCGGGAACAACGTCAAGCGATCCGTGGAAAACCTATGTTCCCTCCGGCTCATCTAAAATCCAGTTCCGCTACTTTGGCGGGGCAAGCGGCTTAAGCTGGGGTTATAACAGCTGGAACGGAATAAACCCGCAAAGACGTCCTCTTGCATCAACCGGTTTGTATCCGAATAATGCCACAGAATATCAGTTAGGTGCTATATTTAACAATGTCAACGGTTGGGGATATTGGAGAGATACCCAAAATCATGAGTACGATAAGCTTTATCTGGTTAAAAAGGGCAGCATGGTTGGACTTAAAGATCATGTTTATGATTATTTGTATGACGATAATGCCGTGCATAAAAACGGTAATTGGCCCGGTGTAGAAATGTCGCGTATGAAGGACGCAAGCAATAATTATGTCCTTTGGAACGATGGTTCTTCTTGGGTAATGCAATCTGACACTACTCGTCCCGGATCAACAATTTATAATAACGTAATGTTCAATAACGGTGGCGATGGTAACGGAGACAAGACCGGAACCCTTGCTACATTCCCCGGCTGCTTCTACAATCCCGATGATAACAAGTGGTACGGCGCAATTAATGACGTCGGTCGTGCATCGACATCAGGCGGCGAAAGCGGTGGAAGCGGCGGCGGTACCGATGGAGAAGACCTCGGAGGCGGTTCAATGAGCGGCTTCACAACTCCGACAACCTTTGTATTTAAGATAAACGGAACCGAATATCCTGTTAAGACGGATGGTTCTACATACAAGGTTAGTCTTCCGCTCACAGCAGGCGATAACTGGGTTACTGTACAGAAGAAGGAAGGCACATATCCCGAATACGGAAACGGTGAGGCAGGCAAGTATTATGTAACAAAAAACAATGTCGACCTGTACCTGACAACGGCGAACAGCAACAACTTCTCAATCAGAACTGCTACGACCGGTAACTTTATTGTAGCATTCCAGGATGAAAACCAAGATACAATCAAAATTACAAGTATCCTAAAACAAGGATAATTAATCAGAAAGGTGGTGATACCATGAAAAAAAGCAGAATACTTTTTAAGGTTCTCGTTGTATTGATAATAGCAGCAGCTTTGTTGATTCCGTCAACTTTTTCGTGGTATAACCACAACGGAAGCCAAACCGGCGACAGTATGAGTTATAGCAGACAAAAGCTCCCTGTTTCCGCCGGAACGGTATCTATGGTAACCAAAAAATACAAAATGGACGGCAACAAGCTCTGGTATGATACAAAGGGTAACAAGGAGTACGTTGGTAATGCTATTGACAACACAACAAGTACTGTAAATGCTTCAACGGTTCAGTACTACGGAACAACATTTACAAATACAAGCACTGCTCCTGCGTATGTTAACCTTTACCTGAAAAACTTTACTAACAGTCCGACTGTAAAAATCGGCACCTTGCAGCCCAGCCTTACCGATAAAGGGCTTTCGTCCTCGGTTCATCTAAAAAACCAAAATATGGTCAGGGTTTACTGTCAATTTGCGAACGCGAACAACTGGAATGACAGCAGCGCAAAGAGGTATTTAGTTTATAAGGATAAAACCGGTGCTTCCCACAATATTCAAATAACAAGCGCAATCGATAACACAAATGATACGGGGAACATTCTTCAGGGTACAGCCACCTATTACGTTGATTTACCTGTAAACGCTACTGAGTTCTATTTTGCTACCGACGGTAACAACAGCGGCTTTAATACGTCAGATAATACTGTTACTCAGCCTTGGTACAGAACAAAAACTATCACAAATATTCATTCAGAAACAGGTTATTATCTCACCGGCGTTGCTGATGATACCACATGGAACGCGCAGTATGCGACGTTCAATATCCCCGGCGGTATAAGCGTTAAGACCTATTTTGACACACTGACTATCAACAAAAACCAACACGCTTATGTAACCCTTAATCAGGGTACAAACTACACGGGCGCGTCCGCAACCTATGCCGTAACAGCAGGAAGCAATATCACTGTTAACGGAAACACCGGATATATTACAACAACAAACTATAGCGGCTCAGCGACGATTACAACAACAATCAAGGGCTCGCTCGGAGACCAAACAACCGTAACAACTGCGGTTAGCAATCCTGCGACACTGGCAGGCGTTCCCGTTGCTCTCAACGTAGAAGTACCCGGAAAAACCACAAACGAGGATAACGAAGAGGTAAACGGCACTGCCGAGATTGTATGGTATGTTGACAATTCCGCAACATCAAGTTCGGTTAATTTTGCCGGCATCTATTATACCAAGTAATGGCAAAGGCAAAAGAAACGGTTATAACCGAAAAAACGGATAAAACAGAAAATACAGAGAAAAAAGACAGGTTTAAGGTTCTCAGAATAATCAAAAATATTATTCTGGGAACCCTGATAGCTTTTTTTACCTTAGTTCTCATCACCTCGATGATTGCTCGCTTCACCGGCAGCAGTCCGTCGCTGTTCGGTCACTCGCTCTACAGAGTAAGCTCCGGCAGTATGAGACCCGAGCTCGAGGTCGGCGACGTTATTCTTGTCAGGGATTGTGACGGCAAGCAGGTAGAAAAGGACGACATAGTAACCTACGTCGCTCAGTCGGGCGAGATGAAGGGTCTGTTGATAACCCACCGCGTTGTTAAAGCACCGTATCAGCAGGGCGACGAGTATTATGTCGTTACCAAGGGCGACGCCAACGACGCCGAGGATGATCCCGTAAACGTAAGTCAGATACAAGGCAAAATGCTATTCAAAATCGGCATTTTAAAATATCTGTTTGACTTTTTCGTAACGCCGTGGGGACTAATCGCGATAATTGCGTTAGTGCTGTTGGCATTCTCAAATGAGATTGTGGTATTTGTGAAGGCGATTTTCGGAGTCGGCTATGAAGAAAAGACGAACGTAGAAGAAATTATCGAGCGTTATCAAAAGGAAAATAATAAAAAACTGAAGGAAGAAGCCGAAAAATCCAAGCAGTTCGAAAAAACGGACGACCCGGCAGACAATACCGAAGGAGGCGCGGAATAAATGATGAAAAAATCAATAGCTCTGGCTCTTGCTGTAATTCTGTGCCTGAGCGTAGTGCTTTGCGGCTGTGCCAAAAAGTTCGACAAATCTCCCGATCAGTTCGAGGGAATCCGCTGGATAACCTACGATTACAGTTTCTGCGTTAACCCCGCGGACGATTGTAAGGGATATTACAAGTTCGGCGATACCAAGTACAATATTCAGGTTAAGTTTGAAAGCTCAAGGTTTACCGCGGTCGATACCGACAAAAGCGACGCTGAGTTGTTCAACGGCGACTGGACTTATGAGAAGGACAGCAATGGAAAAGAACAGCTGTATCTATATAACATAAAGTTCAACAAAGACGACTACGAGGCGTTTGAGAAAAATTACGCCGAGTTTGTCACATTAAAACAGGAAGAAATCTAAAAATCAGCCGCCGAAATCCGGCGGCTTTTTTAGTTGCCGAAGGATTTTATTGTGATATCGTGCAAAAAAATATGTGCAAATTTATACATTCTTCCGAAATTTCAAAAAACTGTACAATTCTATCATAAGTTTGTTGATTAAAAATAGTTTTTATGTTAAAATCATAATATATATAACTATGGGTAATTTGCGCCTTTTTACGGTCAGCAACGGCGCGTTACAGTGAATATTCCGGCGGTATTCATCGCAAAACGGTCAGACTTTGCGTTGATTTGCAAAACCGCACCCTTATCTTAACTAATCGGGGGTATTTTTAAATGAAATCACAAATAAAACGCTTCTCAAAATCCACACTTTCAGTCATACTCTCACTATGTATGCTCGTATCCTGCATGACAGTAGGCATAATCGCTACCGGCGCGGCTGTTTCGGATGATGAAGCCGTAGGTTATGATACTTTTAGAACTTACTTCACGCCCTACTATTCGGGAAGCGATGGCAACGGCTGGATTAAGGATAACAAAACTATCCTTGCAAGATATCTGCCGGGTGATAATTCATGGCAGACAGCCGAAGCGCATGATACCGGTAGAACCATCAGCGGTAAGCGCGTATATTATGTCGATCTTGAAAACCGTTACGGCGGAGCTGATAATCTGTATTTCAGAGCAGGAAGCAGTATAAGTGACTGCGATCAGACATCAAATCAGATTCACCCGTTCTCATCTTGGAATACGAGTTTTCCGAATAAATATTATACCGGCAGCAGTTGGACTACGCCGAGTTATGATACTTTTAAGCTGAAAAATAACGGCGCTGATTTAGCTACGTTTACTTATTCTTCCGGCCTCCAATATACAGCAACCGCGACCCTTACCAAGGGAACAACATATAAGCTGAATGTTAATGACGGAACAAATTATTGGGCTAACGGCGGCGCAGGATCAATTACATCAAGCGGTTCGGCAACGATGTATAGATATGGTTCCGGCGGCAGCGGTGACTGTTTAACGGTTACGCCCTCGGTTACAGGAACATATTCATTTACGTGGACGCTTAATGATAAGGGTTCTCGTGAAGACGCAGGAACACTTGCGGTAACATATCCAACAACCTATACTGTTAGCTATACATTGGGTACTCATGTTAATAAATCATCTGTTTCAGGTGGTGATGATAACGGCAGCGGAACTATAACCGCGGCATCAGGCAGTAATGTTGCTATAACAGTTACCTATGACACTAACTATACATACGACAGTACAAATTCAAGCTTAGGCGGAGCGACTGCTTCAAACAGCAACAAGACCTTTACATTCAGCAGTATAAGCTCGAATAAAACAATTAGTATTGCGGCAAAATCATCTTTGACAGCCCTTTCCGCACCGGCGACGGTTACCTTGAACGGTTCGGCGGCTAACTGCAGCGTTAGCACAACAACAGTAGGCGCGAAAATCAGGCTCGCTTGGAGCAGCGTTACAAACGCAGGTTCGTATAAGGTATATAAGGGAAATACCCTTGTTACTACGGTTACTACTCTTTACTACGATATTGAGAGAGCGGCATCCTATTCCGGAGCGTACAGCGTTGTTGCCGTGCCGAGCAACACGAGCTCATACAGTGAATCCGCAAAATCAACGGCGCGAACCCTTACGGTAAGCAAGTCAAGGCTTAACACCCCGACCTTGTCTGTAACACCCACGGCGATTGCGAACGGCGATTCCGTTTCGCTCACCCTTACAGATACAAACACCTCGTTTACGGCTGCTCAGTTTACCTATTACTACTACACCGGATCTTATGTAACCCTCAGCAATGATTACATAATGACCCCGGGTGTAGCAAAAACCCTTTATCCGACTTCAAACACAACATATATGGCGTGTGCTTATCCTCTCAACGGCGAAAATAACGATTATTATCTCCAGAGTTACAGCGCATCGTCAAGTCAGGTAAGCGTTTATTCTCCGGGTTGGTATTTGGTCGGTGACCTTGTTGATTCCACAAACAACAAATGGAACAATCAGACAACCTATCCGGTTGATACTTATGTTTCTGCAAACGTATTCAAAAGAACGGTTACTTATGAGAACGGCGGAACAAACGATAAGCATTATTTCAGGGTTTACAACGGATCAAATCAATACACGGTTACAAGCGGCACGGATACCGATATGTCCACGCATAACACCTCGGGAACAGCTGTAACCGCAGGTACTTCCACCACAAACGGCGCGATGTATGTAACCGGTCAGGGCACATTTAATGTTTATGTTGACCAGTCCGGAAGCAGCCCGAAGGTTTGGGTAGTTAAGACCGCGCTGCAGACATACACCACAACGGTATATGTAAACCAGGATTCCGGTGCTACTAATTTGTACGCGTGGAAGGACGATAACAATGAGGTTTCGGCATGGCCCGGCGAATTAATTACCGGCACAACGGAAACCGTCAATGATATCCCCTACTATAAGTATATTTTTGAAGGCTATTGGGATCATATCAATATGGTTCCGAACAAGAGCAACGGAAGTGTAAAAACTGCGGATATAACCAATGTAGCGGCAAATGCTACGTATTATATTACGTGGGACGGCAGCAACGGAACAACCGCTTCAATCTCCACGACCGCTCCTGTTATTCAGCTCGGATACAAAGTCCAGAACACATCCTCAGCTTCACATGTGGATTTCTCAAGCCGTTCGGTTTCGGTTACTTTGGGAGCTAACACAACCTACGAGTTCTGGATGAAATCCGCGAACACCCATTACAACGACCAGGGTTCGGGCACAATGACACGAGCCAACTGCACAAACTGGACGTTCAACACCAACACTACAAATACAAAGATTCAAACGGATCTGGCGGGCACATACACATTTACCTACACAGTCAGCGGAAGCAACTTTGTTATGAGCGTGACCTACCCGCCCGAACCAAAATACACAGTCACGATCAATCAGGGCGACCACGGAACCCTAACGGTTGACGGAAACTCGTTTACTACGGGAGGAACCGTTCAGATCGGCTCGCTGACGACGGCTACGGTTCAGGCTAACGCCGCCTCGGGTTATCACTTCACGGGATGGACTACTACCGGCGGAGTATCAGCGGCAAGCGGTTACTCAACATCATCAAACCCGATCGTTATCAACGCGAGCGCAACCGGTACATTGACGGCGACATATGAAGAAAATTCATATACGCTGACGCTTCAAAGCCAGAATACAAGCTATGGTACAATTACTGCTCCTGCATCAAAAACAATGACTGTGCATCCGTTTACTGCAACGTCACTAAGCGGCGTAACCGTTGCTCCGGCTAACGGCTACAAATTCAACGGATGGAAAGCAGGCACAGGCGTAACACTTTCCGGACAAAGTTCTACGACTCCATCTTCCGGCACAGTTAAGGCGTCACAAGACTCAACTTTGACCGCGAAATTTACTAAGGTAAGCTACAGCCTGACAGGTAAAACATCACTCAACGGAACCGTAGGCAATTACGGAACGGTTAAGTTTTACTCAAACTCAGGCTGCACTAATGAGATAACAACGTCGCAAATCGGCAATACCGTTTACGCGAAGTTTACATCAAGCACACACACGCTTGTTAACTTCACTTTGGTCGGTACAGGAACAAGCAACCCAACCACTAACGGCAATGTATTCTCATTTAAGATGGGATACAGCAACGTTATTCTTACAGCAAATGTTTCCCCGCAGTCGTCTGTTACCTATTACGTTGATATGCATAACAACGATATGTCCGGCAAGACGGTTAAAGTATCCGTTGTAAACAGCAGCGGAGCCGTAGTTAAGGACGGTAACGGCAATAACTGTGAAGCAAACTTGGCAAAGCAGGGTAACTCCACGGTTTACGCAGCTTCCATTAATACTCCGCTGACACCCAGCGGCAGCGGCTACAGCGCGTTAAAATTCAAAGTTACATACAACGGAACAGCATATCCCAAGGAACTTGCGTCAAATCAGGTTTCTGTTCTTTACGGAATGACAAATAAAGAAATTTGGCTTGAAGCAGTTAACGAGTCATCACAGACTTTAAGCATTCAGTATTCAACAGCCTTTGTACCTGCTTCCGGCTCAACTCCCGCAGTTGCCGAAGGCAACAGAAGGATTTACCTTGCAAAGCCGTATGAATGGCAGACCACCGATAATGATTGGGAAAACATCGGCGTTTACCACTGGGGAGATTATTCCGACATCCTATGGAACAACGGCGTCCATATGAACTACCTCGGATACGGAAAAATGCCCGGTGCAGAAGCAAGCAGCACAGATAAATATCACTTCTACTATGTAGATTTGCCCAAGGCGATTAACGGCAACAAGGTTCAGAATATAATCTTCCAGGGTTGGGGAACAAACACAACCGCAGGTGATTATACCAAAGCCCAGACAGGCAATATTGAGGAAATCCCCGATTCCGCAAACTTCTTTGTTCTTTCAAAGGACGGTAATGCGTATTCGGGCACAATGGCAGAGGAAAATGTTAAAATCCCGACTTTCGCAAGACATGCCGCTACGGTTGCGATGAACGTCGGAGAAAGCGGAGTAAGCATTGCCCCGAACTATACCGGCGCAAAGGTAACATATACGTCGGGCAACACCTCTAAGGTTACGGTGAGCAGCACAGGCGTTATCACTCCGGTTGCTTCTACTATAACCAACGGAACAGATACTCCCGTTACCATCACGGTTAAGGTTTACGGTACAATCGGTGAGCAGATTCGAACAGAGGGCGGAACCGTCCTCAACGGCGGCGACGCTGTAAGCTACACCGTAAGAGTAAGCGTTCACAATCCAAGCAATTTTAACGGCTTTAATATTATGTCGATTGAAAGCGATACTTACACAGTAAGCATTCCAAACGTTGGTTCCGATCAGCCCGGTTACTTTGATATGAGTAATGAGGATATGGAATTTACCGTTACCGGATTGCTTGGAGTAAGCTCATCAAAAACATCGGCTGTTATTACACCATCTTCCGCTACAAATCCTAATAGCTTTACCGTAAAATACGCTAAGAAAAATACCAGGTTTTCCGGATATAATGATATAGAAATTGTCGGAAAGATCGTAACAAAATCCATAACGCACACCACAACCGGAAACCGCTATGGTATTAAGAATTGGCTGCTTGCAAATAATACGGATCCCGAATACACAATTTCAAAAGTTATTAATAACGGAACCGAAACGGCAACCACAATCGGCGTAAACTTTACCGGCGCTTCTTCATCAACTTTCAGAGCTGTTTTTGAAAGCTATGTTTATGTCGACGTAAACTTTACCTTCAATTACTACGAGTATAAGCCCGAGGTTGACGCGGACGGAATGATTAACTATCCTTACGATGCAACCTGGGCAGATGAGGATAATGAGAATAATAAATTCGCTGCTTCTCATGAGTTAAAGACCTATACAGTAAGCAATTACGAGGTAAGGAATAAAACAGCAGCTAATATCACAACAGCTGATTTGGCAACTGCCGCAGCTACCGCTATCGGTGTTATGCCGTCAAACAACTACTATACCTACACCATCACTGCTGCGAAAACTACGAAGGAAGAAATAACCGGAGATAATTTTACAGTTAACTCCACGGTTAATATGACGCAAAACGTAAGACATTACAGCGTATATTTAAACGGAAGTATTTTTGGAACTGCTAACAGCTACACATATCAGCAGTACGTTGAGCCGACTGTCAATACAGCTTCCAAGTGGTACGCGGTAGAAAGCGCGGCTGATACAAACACTGCAAATGCTCCTCTGCTCGCGACCGGAACAGGCTACAAGTTCAGAGTAAAGGGAGATACTTTCCTTAGAACCGTTACCGGAACTTCGGGTGTAGATCCTCTCCGCTCAGAGGTTGACTTTTCTCACTATGAGGTTATCCACAGGGATAATCCTAAAACTGAGCAGGAAGAATTAGTTGAATATCTGCTTCAGAACTTCTACATTGCGGACTTCTTCAGTCCGGCGAATGTGCTCGATCCAAGCTCCAACAACGGTCAGGGTAACCTCCCATACGATGACGCTCAGTTTGTCGGCGGCGGCGTGGTTTACTACTCAATGAATGGCGTTACTGAAAACAGTCAGGGCACTCCGTTTGCCAACGCTGTTTCGGCAGGTTATGTAGACGGTTCTACAGGCAAGATCAATGAAGACGCGGTTAAAGAGATGCTCAAAACAAACATTGAGGCGCAGTACGCTGAGGATAACATCGCAGGAACAGCCGGCGAAGAAACGGCTATGAAGGTAGCCTACGGCACCGAGATTGAGGCAACTAAGAACGTCGAGGGCGGATTTAACACAGGTATTATCTACAGATATTTGCCTCTTAATCAGTATAAGAGAAACAATTCCGGCGCGATTAAGAAATACTCAAAGAACGAGCAAGGGGAATATGTAGAGGACGAGAACGGTGAGTATGTTTATGAAGTTAACACCAACACCTTCCGTTATTCCAACACCCTCCAATCCTACCAGTACGTTTACGCAAGCGGTAATGAGAATAAGTCTACCAACGCAGGAAAGAATATGAGACTTTATTCCTACTATGTTTACTCATACACTGCTTATAATCAGGAAACCAACGTTCCCGAGACAAAGTATGAGATTGTTATTTCAGACAATTACTCAGACGCTTCCACCTACTGGAACGGAAACTAAACCCAAATTAAAACTGCCGCTCGCTTAAACGGGCGGCAGTTTTTTTGTGTTTAAACAGCAAAAAACAAAGGGACTGACACAATAAACCAAAAACTACCGCTGTCATCCCGAGCGAAGTCGAGGGATCTCCATGATTCTGCTGAATTTTGGGGATTTCTCCACGCACTTCGCTTGGTCGAAATGACATTTTTGGTAATTAATGGCTTGCTGTGACAGCCCCTTAATGTTTATGTTGTTGAGTTTACGCGTTTACGTATGTGCCGGTGAGCTTCAAGTCCTCGTTGAACTCAGCGGCGTATTTCTGAATCAGCGTAGCGTCAGCTACGGAAATAATCTTGTCGCCGTTGCAGTCGCCGGCAAGTTTTTCCTTTGCGTTAAAGGTAGTCAGCTCGGCGGCGCATTTCTGAACCAAAGTAGCGTCAGATACTGAGATAATGCCGTCAAAGTTAGCGTCGCCTACGAGGATTTTATCCTCATCACCGTCTGTTGAGGGCTGAGTCGGAGTAACCTCCGCGTCATCGTATTTCTCCCACGCTCCGTTGCGGTATATGTAATCCGCACCGGGAATGGTTTGGTTAAATGTCTGGTTGCCGCCGTTATCGCTGAAGATACACA
>CAMNHG010000033.1 GCA_946539105.1 uncultured Clostridia bacterium
TAAAAAATTACTGTCATTCCCGAAAACGGAATGACAGTATTTCATTTTAATTATATTACGTAGTCGTTGGCGACCATTTCCTTTTGATTGTCCAAAAGGTCCTGCAGCGTTACGCTGTCAAGGTAGTCGCTTATTACCTTGTTAAGCCCCTTCCACAGCGGCAGGGTAATGCAGTCCTCGCGCCTCGGGCAGTCAACAGGCTCGTGGTCAAGGCAGGCAACGGGGGCAATGCTTCCCTCGGTGAGCCTGAGAATAGAACCGACGGTGTATTTGTCGGGCGATTTTGCCAGCTTATATCCGCCCTGATAACCGCGGTTTGCGTTTAGCACGTCCGAGCGGTTGAGCACCGGGATAATCTGTTCAAGATATTTTTTTGAGATTCCCTGTCTTTGGGCAATATCCTTAAGGGCAACAAATCCGTCGTTCTGGTGCTCCGCCAAGTCAAGCAGCATTCTGAGCGCGTATCTGCCCTTTGTTGAAATTTTCATTTAAATCCCACCAATTCGATATGTTATTAGTATTTTATCATATTCAAATGCTTTTTTCAAGTTTTTTCGCTCAAAAACACTTGATTGTTTTTCAATAAAATTATATAATAGCTTGTACACTTATAAAAGAGGTATTTGTTATGAAGAAAAAGTTATACGGTATTATAGCGGTATTTCTCGCCGCGGCGACGGTCGCTTCATTTGCGGGCTGCGCCAAAAAGAACAACCAGAGCTCGTCTTCCCAGAGCGGTAATGTAAAGCCCGTATCCGCCGGCAGCGCGACCGACTTGCTCGAAAACGCCGAGATGCTCACCTTTGAGGGCTCGATTGAGGACACAAACGTCGATCCTGTCTACACCGATTTTGCGGTAAGACTCGCGCAAAATACAAATAAGGACGGAGAAAACTTCTACATTTCCCCGATTTCCGTAATGTACGGGCTCACCCTCGCGGCAAACGGTGCTCACGGCGATACATTAACCCAGTTTGAAAAGGCTCTCGGCGGCAGCACATACACGTTCAACCGTTACTTTTACTTTGCCATGGAGGGCGAGTACCAAAACGACTCCGCAAAGTTTAATATCGGCAATTCGCTTTGGATAAACAGCATGACAGGCTATAAGCCCGATAAAAAGTATCTTAACGACGTGCGCACCTTCTTTGACGCCGCTGTTTTGTACGATGATTTTGAGAATGTCGGTGACAATATGGGAATTTGGCTTAAAAGCAAGGACGTTGCTCAGAATACAAAATTTGTCCCCGAGGCAACCGACTCTATGACGTCTGTAAACTCGCTCGCGCTCACTGCGGACTGGAGCACATATTTCACCGAGAGCGCGACAAAAAAAGAGAAGTTCACAGGCTCGGACGGCAAGCAGTCCGATGCCCTGATGATGAACGGCTACGCTGAGTATTACATTAAGGACGACAAATCCGAGGGCTTTACAAAGACCTTTGACGGCAACTGCTACGGCTTTGCCGCGATTATGCCCAATGAAGGCGTAAGCATTGAGGACTATATCAAGTCGATGACCGGCAAAAACCTCATGAATATGTTTAAGTCCGCCGAGAAAAAGGACATCGCAGTGGCTGTTCCCAAGTTCTCACAGACCACCGACTACAGCTTTAAGGACACACTCACAAAGATGGGTATTACCGACGCTTTCGACAGCACTAAAGCGGATTTTATTAATATGGGCACTGCCGACGCAGACCTGTATCTTTCAAATGTAATCGGCGAGGCTGAAATCAGCGTTAACGAAAAGGCAATCAACAAAAACCCGGGTAATACAAAGAAAATTACTTCTATGAGAGCGGACAAAAAGATTACCCTCAACCGTCCGTTTGTCTATGTGATTTATGATTTATCTTCAAAAATCCCGAAATACATCGGAGCATACAAAAAAGCAGGCGCGTAAGCCTGCTTTTTCTTTATATATCAAAACTCCGTGTAAATCATATGCGCGACCGCGTTGTCAAGCACCAGCGGCTTGTCGTAGTCTATTCTGTTGATAACGCCGTACAGCCTGCCGAAAGCCACGGCGGTTTTGCCCATTTCGGCAACCATAGCCTTGCCCGACACCGTAAACGGCTTAAACGAGATGTCCAAAGCCCTTACGCCGCCCCTGAAAAACACCGGGCGGTCAATTCGGTTCGGCGTTCCCTTAACGGTAATCTGCGACAGCTTTTCGAGCTTGCCGTCAACAAAAAAGCAGTTCTCGCTGCCGTAGCGGTTGTCGCCGACGCGGCTCGCAAGGTTCAGCGTAAACCTTTTGCCGCCGATAACGCAGTCCGAGCATAACCGCTGATAGCTGTGCAGCCTCGGTTTTTTGAATCTTATGCGGTCAAAGCTGCCCCTCGCGCTGTCGGCACTGAGCTTGTAAACCATATTGCCTGCCTTGATAAACCCCTGCGCCGAAAAGCAGGGCATAAAACGCTTAAAAAAGTAATATTTTCTGTTTCGCTCAAAGGGAGCAAGCTGATCGAGAATATCGCTATTATTCTTTATTAGAAATATATCAAAGCTCATCGCGCTCATTCCGCCAAAGCCTGCGAACTCGCATTTAAGGCTTTTGCCGTTCGGCAAATCGGCGATTTTAAGCCGCATATTTTTGCAATCAAATTCAAACTCTCCGTTGTCCGCACTGTCAGGCAGCGGCTTTTTCATAATTCTGCGCTTTTGAATAACGCTGTCGCAGATTATTCCGCCGCGCTTTAGGTCGGCAACCGCGATTTTAATTCCGAAATTCGCGCCGAGGTTTTCGATTGAAAGATACATCGAGCACTCGTCACTCGTCACAAAATAAGTATCCCTCTGGCTGTGCCTGCCGTCAACGTTGTAGTTGAGCAGCGGCTTTTTTGCCCAGCCTGCGTTATGCACCTTTCCGTCCGTATCAAAAACACGGCAAATCTCAGTGAACTCGTTTTGCATTAAATCACTCCGAATTTTTTACACTCATATACAAATACAATATATCAAAGTTTATTCTTCTTTTCAAGAATTATAACAGAATTGTAAATCGGTAATAATCTTTTGTTATTGCGAATACATTAAACCAAAAGGATGTGTTACCGTGAAAAAACTGTTATTTTCAGCCGTAATCCTCTGCTTTTTAATGCTGTGCGGCTGTACCCAAAACGCCCCGAGTCCGCAAAACGAACTGATATCCTCAAAATGGACTGCAAGCCTTGACGGAGGGGGAGAGCTGTCGCTTGAATTTTCCGGAGAACCGGGCGATTTATCGGCGGAACTAAACCTCAAAAACGCAGGAAAAGACGTCACAATCAGCGGCGACTGCCTTGTTGACAGCACAAGTATCGTGATATTTGACAGCACAGTCAGTCAAAATTACGCTTTTGACTACACCCCAAAGGGCGATACCCTCGAAATCAAGTACAACAACAGTATTTTAACTATGCAAAAGCAGTCATAAAACGGTCAAAAAATATTGCCATTTTCAACCCTTTGTGATATAATAACTTAGTATGTGTTATTATACCATTTTTTCGGAGGTAATATTTTGGTAGTGTTTGGAATTGACCCGGGTTACGCAATCGTGGGTTGGGGAGCAATCAGCTTTCAGTCAAATACCTACAAGGCTATCGGCTACGGCTCGGTCGAAACCGAGGCGCATACCGACTTCAACGCCCGTCTCGAATACATCTACGACGAGCTTTACTCAATTTTAAGCCGTTGCCGTCCCGACGCGCTCGCCATTGAGCGGCTGTATTTTCAGACAAACCAAAAAACCGCAATCAAGGTTGCGCAGGCGAGGGGAGTAACCCTGCTCGCGGCTCAAAAACTCAAAATCCCGATTTTTGAGTACACGCCCTTGCAGGTAAAAACCGCCGTAACGGGCTACGGAAAGGCGCATAAACCTCAGGTAATGGAAATGACGCGCAGGCTTTTGAAGCTGCCCGAAATGCCCAAGCCCGACGATACCGCCGACGCCTTGGCAATAGCAATCTGCCACGCACAGGCGGCAGGCTCAGAGCTGAGAATGAAAATGTACGGCAAAAGCAGCCATTACCAATAATCAATTTTTTTAATATTTTTTAAAAATCAAACAGCATATTAAAAACGATAAAATTGTTTAGATTATTATAAATCATTAAACTCTAAACTCTTAACTCTAAACTCTAAGGAGATAAAATGTTCTATTCCGTAAGAGGAAAATTAATTCATATGGATTCCGGCACCGCGGTTGTCGAGTGCGGCGGAGTCGGCTACAACTGCCAGACCACAATGAATACGCTTAAAACTTTGCGCCTCGGCGACGAGGTAACGCTTTACACCTACCTCAACGTCCGCGAGGACGCCATGGAGCTGTTCGGCTTTTCGGCAAAAACCGAGCTCGACACCTTCAAAACCCTAATCGGCGTAAGCGGCGTAGGTCCCAAGGCAGGGCTTGCGATTCTTTCGGAGCTAAGCCCCGAGCAGGTTGCAATGGCAATCGCGACAGACGATATCAAGACAATCACACGCGCGCAGGGAGTAGGCAAAAAAATTGCCCAGCGAATTGTGCTCGAGCTTAAGGACAAGCTCGCAAAGTCGCTTTCCACGGAGGATTCTTCGCTTCCGTCGGCGGCAGCGGCGGCAAACGCCTCAATGGGCAATATTCCAAAGGCGATAGAGGCTCTCGGAGTACTCGGCTACGCGCCTGCCGATGTTTCGGGCATACTCGCGACAATGGACAGCGCGCTGCCTGTTGAACAGCTTATCGCGCAAACTCTCAGACAGATGGGAAGACAGTAATGAGCAATACGCATTTTTCGGATGAATTTGATTTTGAAAACAGAATAATGGATACAAACGAAATTCCCGAGGACGTCTCCGACGGCGATAATCCGCTCAGACCGAAAAACCTCGACGAATATATCGGTCAGGACAAGGCTAAGGACAACCTCAGGGTGTATATCGAGGCGGCGAAAATCCGCCACGAAACCCTCGACCACGTTCTCCTTTACGGCCCTCCGGGACTGGGTAAAACAACCCTCGCGGGAATTATCGCGAACGAGCTCGGCGTAAACATCCGCATAACCTCGGGTCCCGCAATCGAAAAGCCCGGCGATTTGGCGGCACTTCTTACGAACCTCAACGAGGGCGACGTGCTGTTTATCGACGAGATTCACCGCCTCAGCCGCGCGGTAGAGGAGGTTCTGTACCCCTCAATGGAGGACTTCGCAATCGACATCATCACAGGTAAGGGACAGATGGCGGCTTCGTATCACCTGCCCTTGCCGAGGTTCACGCTTGTCGGCGCGACAACAAGGGCAGGTCAGCTCACAGCACCCTTGCGCGACCGCTTCGGCGTGCTTTTAAGACTTGAACTCTACACTCCCGAGGAGCTCGCGCAGATTGTAACGCGAAGCGCGGGAATCCTCGGAATACAGATAGACTACGAGGGAGCGATAGAGGTAGCCTCGCGCTCTCGCGGAACACCGCGAATTGCCAACCGAATGCTCAAACGCGTGCGCGACTTCGCGCAGGTTATGTCCGACGGCGTAATTACCTTGGAAACCGCCCGAACCGCCCTTGACCGTCTCGAAATTGACGAGCTCGGTCTCGACCAAAACGACAGGCGAATGTTAGAGGCGATTATTAAATTCTACAACGGCGGCCCCGTAGGGCTCGAAACCTTAGCCGCCGCAATCGGCGAGGAAGCCGTGACAATCGAGGACGTTTACGAGCCGTACCTAATGCAAATCGGCTTTTTAAGCAGAACTCCGCGCGGCAGATGCGTAACCGCTGAAGCCTGCCGCCACCTCGGCTACGAATTTCCCAAGGGCGCGGTAAACGGTGCGGTTACTCAACCCAACCTCTTTGATAATTAATTATGCAGGGTTCGGTCTATTTAACGATTCCTTTTAACCGTAGGGGCGGACTAAAATGTCCGCCCGTGAGCAGATGTATATCTTCGTCTGAAGGTTTGATTATATACGCAAACTCTTAACTTGATTTTAGGAAGATTTATAATGAGATTATCTCAAAACTGGAAAGATTATGAGCTTATAGATACCTCCGACGGCGAACGTCTGGAACGCTGGGGAGATATAATATTAATCCGTCCCGATCCGCAGATTATCTGGTCAACGGGCAGGAAAAATCCGCTCTGGAAGAACGCCCACGCGCGTTATCACCGCTCCAACAAGGGCGGCGGCTACTGGGAACAGTACAAAAAGGTTCCCAATCGCTGGACGATAAACTACGGCGAGCTTGTGTTTAACATCAAGCCAATGGGCTTTAAGCACACCGGAGTTTTCCCCGAGCAGGCGGTCAACTGGGACTTCGCGGCTAAGAAAATCCGTGAGCAGAACCGCCCTCTGAAGGTGCTCAATTTGTTCGGCTACACCGGCTGCGCAACGCTTTCGTGTATGAACGCGGGCGCGTCCGTTTGCCACGTTGACGCGTCAAAGGGTATGGTTCTCTGGGCAAAGGAAAACGCTCAGTCCAGCGGCATCGCGGACAAGCCTGTGCGCTGGCTGGTTGACGACTGCGTAAAATTTGTGCAGCGTGAAATCCGCCGCGGAAACCACTACGACGGTATTATTATGGATCCGCCGTCCTACGGCAGAGGTCCCGGCGGAGAGGTCTGGAAGCTCGAAGAACAGCTTTATTCGCTTGTCAGCCTGTGCGGACAGGTACTAAGCGACAACCCTGTATTTTTTATACTCAATTCCTACACAACAGGGCTCAGCCCTGCTGTAATGCAATATCTGCTCGGCGTGCTGCTTCAAAGCAAATTCGGCGGCAAGGTGTCGAGCGACGAAATCGGACTAAAGGTGACCGACACGGGTTTAGTTTTGCCGTGCGGTTCAACCGCAATCTGGGAGAATTAGAATGAATTTTATTTCTGTACAGAACGTGCGGTTTTCCTATGATGATATCGAGGAAACTAAAAACCCCGTCTACGCGGTAGACGGCGTTTCGCTCGAATTTGAAAAAGGCGGTTTTACGGCTGTAATCGGCCATAACGGCTGCGGAAAATCCACGCTCGCAAAGCACCTCAACGCAATGCTATTGCCGGACAGCGGCAAGGTGTATGTGGACGGTGACGATACATCTGATGAAAACAAAACTTTTGATATACGCGAAAAGGTTGGTCTTGTCCTGCAAAACCCCGACAACCAGCTTGTCGCTTCAATCGTCGAGGAGGACGTCGCCTTCGGGCCGGAAAACCTCGGAGTTGAGCCTGCCGAAATCCGTAAAAGGGTAGACAGCGCGCTAAAGGCGGTCGGAATGTACGACTACCGTATGCACGCGCCGTACAAGCTGTCCGGCGGACAAAAGCAGAGAATCGCAATCGCAGGCGTGCTTGCAATCGAGCCGCAGTGCATTGTGCTCGACGAACCTACCGCAATGCTCGACCCAAGCGGCAGGGCAGAGGTAATGAACACCCTTATTAAGCTCAACCGCGAAATGGGGATTACCGTTATCTTAATCACCCACTTTATGGAGGAGGCGGTTTTGGCTGACCGCGTGGTGGTTATGGACAGCGGCAAGGTGCTCACTCAGGGCACTCCCGACGAGGTATTCTCTCAGGTTGAGCTGCTCAAAAAGCACAGGCTCGACGTTCCGCAGGCGGCAGAGCTCGCGTTCAGGTTAAAGGGACGCGGAGCGAAGATTGACAAAATTCCCCTCACAGCGGAGGACTGCGTTAATTTGCTCGGGGAGGTGCTTGGATGAGCGAAATCCTCGAGTTAAAAAACCTCGGTTTTGTCTACGGACAGGGCACGCCGTTCGAAAAACGCGCGGTTGATAACGTCAGCCTTAAAATCAACAAGGGCGAGCTTGTCGGCATTATCGGTCATACAGGCTCGGGCAAATCAACCCTCGTTCAAATGCTCAACGGTCTTATAAAGCCTACCGAGGGCGAAGTTATTTTGGACGGCAAAAGCATCTGGGCAGAGCCTAAAAAAATCCGCTCCGTCCGCTTCAAGGTCGGAATGGTCTTTCAGTACCCCGAATATCAGCTTTTTGAAGAAACCGTATATAAGGACATCGCGTTCGGCGCGATTAATAAAGGACTTAGCGGCGACGAGCTTGACCGCGCTGTCAGAAGCGCGGCGGAGTTTACAAGCCTTAAGCCCGAGCTGCTTGACAAATCTCCGTTTGATTTATCCGGCGGAGAGAAGCGACGCGCCGCAATCGCAGGCGTAATCGCTATGCAGCCCGAAATCCTCATTCTCGACGAGCCCACGGCAGGACTTGACCCTATGGGACGCGAAATCCTGCTAAGCCAGATTGTCCGCTATCATAAGGAGATGGGCAACACGGTGCTGCTTGTGTCGCACAGTATGGAGGATATCGCGCGCGTAGCCGACCGGGTGATTGTGATGAACAACTCAAAGCTGATGATGTTTGACACCACCAAAGAGGTGTTCGCCCGCGGGGACGAGCTTGAAAATTACGGCTTAAAGGTCCCCCAGATAACCAGAATAATGCAGAGCCTGAAACAGCGCGGCTATGATATTCCCGACGGAATTTTAACCGTAGACGAAGCACTTGAAACGCTTTCGGCTCTCCTGAAAAAGGAGGGTAAAATATGGTAAGAGACGTAGCCTTCGGCCAGTATTTCCCGGGAAAAAGCATAATCCACAGGCTTGACCCAAGGGGAAAAATCCTGGTTTTTATCGCCTTTGTCGCGATAATCTTTTGTACTTTTAACTACTGCTCACTTGCGGTAACCGCGGCATTTACCGCGATGTTTTTGATACTCAGCAAAATTCCCTTCAAATTCTACTTCAAAAGCCTTAAGGTGATAATCTTCATCGTAATCATCACATCGGTTTTCAACCTGTTTTACGGCACGGGAGACGTAATTTGGCAGTGGGGAATAATCAAAATAACGTGGAACGGAATCCACAGGGCGGTTTTTGTAACGTCAAGGATAATTTGCCTGATTTTGGCAAGCTCCTGCCTGACCTTTACAACCTCGCCCACAGAGCTTACCGACGCGATAGAAAGGCTTATGAAGCCGCTTAACGTCATTCATTTTCCGGTACACGAAATCTCAATGATGATGTCGCTCGCGCTCAGGTTTGTGCCCACCCTGCTCGAGGAAACCGACAAGCTGATGCAGGCGCAAAAGGCAAGGGGCGCGGATATGGAAACCGGCAACATCTTTAAGCGCGTAAAGGCACTTATCCCGATTCTCGTACCGCTGTTTGTGTCGGCTTTCAGGCGCGCGTATGACATCGCGACCGCAATGGAATGCCGCTGCTACCGCGGAGGAACAGGCAGAACAAGGATGAAAAGCCTTCACCTATCAGCCCTTGACGTAATGTCATTTATCGCTATGGGCTTAGTAATCGGCGGAGTAATTGTATGCAACATATTTATACCGAGCGTAATCTGAGAAACCTTCTGATAACAATTTCATACGACGGCAAATGCTTTCACGGCTGGCAGATCCAGCAGAACGCCTACACCGTTCAGGAGGCTTTTCAGAATGCTCTTTCAAAGATAATCGGCAGCGATTTTGACCTGAAGGGCTGCAGCCGTACCGACAGCGGAGTTCACGCGAATATGTACTGCCTCAGCGTAAAAACAGCTCATCCGATTCCGGCGCAAAGGCTTAAGGCTGCGCTGAACCGATGGCTTCCGCTTTCGATAGCGGTTATGGACTGCGCAGAGGTGGATGACGACTTTCACGCGAGATACAGCTGCAAAAGCAAGGAATATATCTACAAAATTTGGAACAGCGAGGTCAGAAATCCGTTTTTGGACGGCTACGCTCTGCACTACCGATATAAAATTGACGAAAATCTGCTCAACAACGCCGCGCAGGCGTACCTCGGAAGTCACGATTTTACATCGTTTTGCACTCAGGACAGCCGTGAACCCGGCGATATGACGCGCACTGTAAAGCATTTTTCGGTAACGCGCGACGGCGATATGGTGACTATGAAGGTAGAAGCCGACGGTTTTTTATACAATATGGTGCGGATTATGGTCGGTACGCTGCTAAGGGTTCAGCAGGGCAAAATCAAGCCCGATGAAATCCCCTCTATTATCGAAAAAAAAGACAGGAGCTTCGCCGGACCTACGGCTCAGGCGTGCGGACTGTATTTAAATAAAGTTTACTATTGATTGTGTTTTTTGATTGGAGTTTAAAATGTTCAAAAAAAGAAAAGGACGCTACTCTGAAAAAAAGGTAAATAAGGATCGCAAGGTTATAAGCTACGAGGACGTTCCGCTCGACGATTACGAGCAGGAAAAAACCGACTTATCACCCGCGGCGGTCAAAAAAATAATTATCGGCGTGGCAATCGCTTTGGTAGCCGGTTTAATCGTATTCGCGTTCGCGAACCGCGACAAGCTCACTCCCGAAAATATTTCCATGTGGTGGACTTACGACGTTCTCGGTAACGCCGGCAAGGGCTATCCCGTTAATATAGTGGGTGCGGAGGTAAAGTCCGGTAACTTTACCGTGAACCAAAACCGCGTTGCCTACGCGTCGGACACCTCCTTTATAACCCTTAACTCAACGGGAAGCGAGATTGCAAATATCCAGCTCAGACACTCAAAGCCTGTTATGAAGACCTCCGAAAACAAGTTTTTAACTTACGGACTGGGCGAAAAGGAATTTCAGATTTTCAGCTTTGACAAGTCGCTTTACAGCGGAGAGGCTCAGGGAGTAATCTACACGGGCGATATCGCCTCAAACGGAGTTTACTGCGTTGTTACCGAGGGCGACGGCTTTTTAAGCGAGCTTTACGTTTATAATAAGGATAACAACCGAATATTTAAATATTCTTTTTCGGAATATTACATTAACTCAGTCGCGCTTAACAACGACGGCTCGGGCTGTGTAGCCTGCGGAATATCAACCGACGGCGGTGCGATAAAAACCGGTGTGTATGTGCTCGATTTCGGCAAGGAGAAGCCTGTAAATACTTACACAATTCCCGATGACGCGATAATCGACAGCAAGTATATAAGCGGCAGAAGAGCCGCGCTGGTCGGTCAAAACGCCTCATATGTCATAAAAATCGGTGCCGAGGAGTACAACACCGTAAGCTATGAGGATATGCCGGTAATCAACTACTGCTTCAGCCCCAAAAACGGCTCTTTCGCGCTCGCGCTTTCAAAAAGCGGCGACGGCAGAAGCTGTACGCTTATAAGCTACAATGACAACGGCGACAAAAATTTCGAGGTAGAGAACCGCTACGGAGCCGAGTCGCTCTCTGTTCTGAACGGAACAATAGCCGTACTTGACGGAAATATGATTTATGCATATAATAAGTCAGGAAGTTTGGTTTATTCCTGCGACGCCGGTACAGGTTCTCAGGCATTTATACTTACGTCGGACAAAACAGCTTATGTATTAAGCATTAACCAAATCAGATATATCGACCTAAGCCAAAAGCCGGCGTCGCCCGACTCGGCAAAGTAGAGGATAAATATGATATATTATTACATCGGCGCGGCGGTTATTATAATAATTCTTATATTAATCGGAGCTTACAGGGGCATAATACGCACCTTGCTTAACCTGATCGGTTTGGCACTTAACGCCTTTTTGTCATATCACATTGCCGGACCGCTGGCTCAGGGAATGTACGATTCGTTCTTTAAGCAGGCGGTTATTACCAAAATTCAGGAGGCGGTCGCCCAAAAGGGAGTAAGCGTAGCCTATGAAAGTGCGATGGCGGCTTTGCCGGACTGGCTTTCCAAAATGGTGGGAGCGGCAAATCAGCTGACCGGACAGGGAATAGACAAACTCGTAAATAATTATAATCTGTCAAATGACCAGACGCTTTCCATCGCAAAGGCGATAGAGGCTCAGCTTGCCCCGGCAATCGTGGCGATTATGACGGTGATTATAGTTTTTATACTGTTTTTTTTACTGATGATAATTATAAAGCTGATTATCAAACTTATAATCAGAGCGTTGGACGGCAGGGCACTGCGAACCTTTGACCGGGTCTTAGGCGGCTTGCTCGGCGGAGTGGAAGGCGTAGTACTCGTAGTATTTTTATGCTCCGTGTTCAACATTAATTTATTTGCCTGATCAAGGCAAAATTTACACAGGTGATTATTATGGAAAATGATAAGTGGAGTTTTAAACCCTCGGATTTGGTAACAATTCCGAATCTATTATCTTATATGCGGCTTATCCTCGTAGTTCCGTTTGTGTATTTCTTTATAAAGGGACTTTACGATGACCCCAGATATTACATAGCGGCTGCCGTGTGCATCGGCGTTTCGGGCTTGACCGACTGCTTTGACGGCTTGCTTGCCAGAAAGCTGAATCAGGTCACGCCGCTCGGAAAAATTCTGGATCCTCTGGCGGATAAATTCACCCTGATTGCCGTGGCTGTGTGTATGGTAATATATATTCCAGCACTGCTTCCGCTGATGATGATTCTTCTGGTAAAGGATTTTACAATGCTTGTCTGCGGACTTGTGCTCCTTGTAAAGAAGATTCCGCTTCCGGCGTCGCGCTGGTACGGCAAAGTGGCGACGGTTGTGTTCTATATTTCCGTAACCGTCATAATATTCTTAAAGGCGGTTTATCAGTACGAAAACCCGACCTTG